>JBFESM010000114.1:0-6438 GCA_041548445.1 Methanothrix sp.
CTCGCCTCCTCGAATAGGGACTTCATGGCGGAGAGCTCCGGGGGCTTGCCGGTCGCTGCCAGCCCTCTGTAAGCAAGGTCTCTTGTGAATTTGTTTCCGAGAATGATCAGGGTCGACTTCCCCCTTTTCGAGACCTCGGCTTTTTTCCCAGCGATCTCGACGATGATGTACCCTCCTGAAACGAGGTAGACTCTCCTCCGCCTCTGGCTCTCGACGGATATCTCCGTCACCTCCCCCACCAGAACGTCTCCCGTCTTCCAGACCTTCTCCCGGCCGTCGGCTATCTGGATAACGGAACCGAGCTCCTCGGCCCTCTTTTCGAGCTCCTCGTCGGTCCTGATCTTGCCGCTGTAAAGCTCCTCCTCCAGAGCCTCGGCCTTCCCGAAGAAGGCGATGCTCCTCTGATCCCCTGCCATCAGCGCCCTCTTTTTGCCCGCAAAGGCCACCACCAGAGACAAGTCAAACTCACCCTTTCATCATTGTTTAATATTTTTCATATCCATCTGCATCTCGGCGGCGGTCACCGTCTGGCTCATCAGCATCGAGACGGTGAGGGGACCGACCCCTCCGGGGACCGGGGTCACGGCGGCCGCCACCACCAGGACCTCATCGAACTCGACGTCGCCGACGGTCTTGTCGCCGACCCTGTTTATCCCGACGTCGAAGACGTAGGCCCCGGGCCTCACCATATCCTTCTTGATGAGGCCGGGGACCCCCGCCGCCACCACCAGGACCTCCGCTTCCCGGGTGTGGGCAGCAAGGTCCTTCGTGAAGACGTGGCAGACGGAGACCGTCGCGTTCCTGTTGAGCATCATCGCAGCCAGCGGCTTTCCGACGACGTTGCTGTGGCCGACGATCACTGCCTCCTTTCCCTTCAGGTCGACGCCGAGCCTTTCGAGGGCCCAGATTATGCCCCTGGGCGTGCAGGGAACTAGCCTCTCGTCTCCTGCAAGGAGGGAGCCCATGTTGACGGGGTGAAATCCGTCCACGTCCTTTGTGGGATCGATCGCCGCCATCGCCATCGCAGGGTCTCGATTGCCGGGTAGGGGTAGCTGGAGCAGGATTCCGTTTACGTCGTCCCTCTCGTTCAGCTCCCGGATCGTCTCGACGATCTCCTCGAGGCCTGCATCCTCGGGAAGGTTCACGTTCTCTGACCTTATCCCGACACGATCGCAGGCCGAGTGCTTGATCCGAACGTACATCTGGGAGGCCGGGTTCTCGCCGACGATGATCGTTGCAAGGCCGGGCCTTCTCCCCTCGGCGGCGAGCTTTTCGACCCTTCCTCTCGTCTCGGCCTCCATCTTTGAGGCGAGGCCTTTTCCGTCTATGATCATCCCAGTTCCGGATAGAGGGGGAACCTCTGACAAAGCTCAGTCACCTCGTCTTTTACCCTGCTGATCACGTTCTCATCGTCTATGTTCCTGAGGACAGAAGCGATCATGTTTGCGATCTGGACCATCTCCTTCTCTTCCATGCCTCTGGTCGTCACGGCCGGGGTACCTATCCTGATGCCGCTGGTGACGAAGGGGGATGTCGGATCGAAGGGTATGGTGTTCTTGTTGAGGGTGATCCCGGCCCGCTCCAAGGCCGCCTCGGCGTCCTTTCCGGAGTAAGCCATCTTCAGAAGCTTGACGAGCATCAGGTGGTTGTCGGTCCCGCCACTGACGAGCTCAAAGTTCTGATCGAGGAGAGTTTTGGCGATGACGCCCGCGTTTTTGACGATCTGCTGCTGGTACCTCTTGAACTCGGGGGTCGAGGCCTCCTTGAAGGCGACGGCCTTTGCGGCGATGACGTGCATCAACGGACCGCCCTGGACTCCTGGGAAGACCGCCCTGTCGATCGCCGGGGCGATCTCCTCTTTGCACATGACGACGCCGCCTCGCGGGCCCCGGAGGGTCTTGTGGGTGGTGGTGGTGACGACGTCGGCGTAGGGGATAGGCGAAGGGTGAACGCCCGCGGCGACGAGGCCTGCGATGTGGGCGATGTCCGCCATCAGGTAGGCTCCGACCTCGTCGGCCACCTCGCGGAGCGCCTTGAAGTCGATGGTTCTCGGGTAGGCGGAGGCGCCCGTGACGATGATCTTGGGGGAGCACTTTTTGGCGATCTCCAGCATCTCGCCGTAGTCGAGCATCTCGGTCTCTTTGTTGACGCCGTAGTGGACGACGTTGTAGATCTTTCCCGAGAAGTTGACGTGGCTTCCGTGAGAGAGGTGGCCGCCGTGGTCGAGGGCCATCCCCATGACCGTCTCGCCGGGCTTTACGAGGGCGAGGTAGACCGCCATGTTCGCCTGGGAGCCGCTGTGGGGCTGGACGTTGACGTGATCTGCCCCGAAGAGCGCCTTGCATCGGTCTCGCGCCAGGTTCTCGGCGACGTCGACGAAGGTGCAGCCGCCGTAGTACCGTTTGCCAGGGTAGCCCTCGGCGTACTTGTTGGTCATAACGTTGTTGTAGGCCTCCATCACCGCAAGGCTTGTGAAGTTCTCGGCGGCGATCAGCTCCAGGCCGTTTCTCTGTCGCTCCAGCTCGTCTTTTATGGCGGAGGCAATTTCGGGATCAGCATCATCCAGGAAGTTCAATTAAATCACCGGTATACGATCTTCTGGAAAGGATTGTCTCGGGGGCAAAATAGGTTATGGTGGTGGGAGGTGATGGGATGGTGGTAGGCGTGGCCACTCCGCAGGCCCTGCCCCGTCACGACAGCCTTTTTAGCCCATGAGGCAAGAATTTAGAACGATGCTAAAACGGGCGAGAATTATTGCCGACTTTCAGTTCGGGCGCGGGAGCGGTCGGGCCCTCTTCGGAGACGATACCACCTTTATGCTCTCGAATACCGGAAGGCTGAGGCACCTTTATCGGGAGGGCGAGAGGATTGCGACGGTGAGGGCCAGAGACGGCCTTCTGACATTGAGCGCCCTGGGCGCAAAGCTCCTCTACGATCACCTCCCGGCACCGGAGCGGAGGGTCACCATCTTGACCGAGGTTGCGCCCTACGTCGCCCGTGGCGGGACGGCCTTTGCAAAGCACGTCGTCGGCGTCGACCCCGAGATCAGGGCTGGAGAGGAGGTTCTGGTGGTGGACGAGGGCGGGAACCTCATCGCCACCGGGAAGGCGGTCCTCTCGCCGGAGGAGATGATGGAGATCAGCCGTGGCCCTGCTGTGCTCGTGAGGTCCGGCCAGGAGGAGGACTGAGGCAAGTTCGTCCCGCCTCCCGAAACCCGACCCGACCGGCTCGATTCGACCCGACCCGCCCTGCTCAGCTTTTTTTTCGCCCCACCACCCGCGCGCCTTCAAGATTTCCTGAAGGGCGACATTGCCAGGAGGCTCTCTGCCACGTCGACGATGGCCTCTGCGGCAAAATCGACCACCTCATCGGTGTTCTCTCTTCCGAGGGTTATCCGAAGCGATCCGTGGGCCTCTTCGGGCTTGAGGCCGATGGCGGTGAGGACGTGGCTTGCCACCGTCTTCTTCGAGGAGCAGGCAGAGCCCGTCGAGACGGCGATGCCTTCTGCGTCGAGGCGCAGGAGCAGCGCCTCCCCTTCGATGTACGAGAAGCCGAGGTTGAGGTTGTTGGGTAGCCTCTTCGTCCTGGAGCCGTTTACCCAAACATCTTCGAGCCTTTCAAGGACGAAGTCGGCGAGCCGGTCCCTCATCCCCGCGATCCGCACCATGTCCTCGTCCAGACTCTTCTCTGCCAATTCCGCTGCTGTTGCCAGGCCGACGATGCCGGGGACGTTCTCGGTCCCGGGCCTCATGCCCCGTTCGTGGCCGCCGCCGTGCATGATCGGCTCGATCGCTGTCCCCTCCCGGATGTAGAGGGCGCCGACCCCCTTCGGGCCGTGGAGCTTGTGGGAAGATACGGAGAGCAGGTCAACGCCGAGGTCGTCGACCTTTGCCGGGATTTTGCCGACGGTCTGGACGGCGTCGGTGTGGAAGGCGATCCCCTTCGACCGAGCCAGCTCGGACGCCTCGGCGATCGGCTGGATCGTTCCAATCTCGTTGTTTGCGTGCATCATCGAGATGAGGATCGTATCCTCCCGGATCGCCGACTCAAGAACATCGATCTCGACTAGCCCCTCTCTTGTCACCGGCAGATAGGTCACCTCGAAGCCCTGCCACTCCAGATAACGGCACGGCTCCAGGACCGCCGGGTGCTCGATGGAGGTGGTGATGATGTGCCGTCCCCGGTCGCGATTGCGAAAGGCGACGCCTTTAATCGCAAAGTTGTCCGACTCGGTCCCGCCGCTGGTGAAGTAGACCTCCCCCGCCTTTGCGCCGATCAGCTCCGCGACCTTCTCCCGCGACTCCTCCAGGGCCGCCCGTGCCTCGAGGCCCGGTTGGTGGAGGCTTGAGGCGTTGCCGAAGATCTCGACGAAGGCGGCGGTCATCGCCTCGATCACCTCCGGGGCCATCGGGGTGGTGGCGGCGTGGTCCATGTAGATCCTCTTCATGACAAAATCCGAGGAGCCCATAGGGTAAATAGGCGGCGACGAAGGGCGGGGCAGGCGACCGGAGGCCGGGCGGCGCAAAAAACCCAGGGGCCGGAATCAGTCGACGGATTGGACCGAGGGAAAGCAAAAACCGCCTGCGTCGAAAAGAGAGAGGCGACCAGAGGGCCACAGACAACGACGGCAACATATAAGTAAACGGCCGCAAGATTCTCAGACATGATAGAGTTCAACCCGCTGATAATGGCGGGGATCGTTCTGGTCTTTGTGGGCATACTTTACACCCTCGTCTCGGCCCGGGCGGGGATCGTCGTTGCGGGCCTCGGCACTGTTACAGCGGGCGTCTTCCTCTTCTCAATCGGTCCGAACGCCCTTAACCCCATAGCCTTCTTCTTCACCGGCCTTTTGGTCCTATGCGGCCTCTGGATGGTGGACATCGGCGCAAGAAAGGAGTGCGCCGGGCGATAAACTTTATATGGGTGGTCTGCATCCTGGAATTCGCAGCGGGGCCATAGGGTAGCCTGGTATCCCACAGGACTGGGGGTCCTGTAACCGGCGTTCAAATCGCCGTGGCCCCACATGTTAGCGGTCCTGTTACCGATTTATGGCTGTGATTTAGATCGCTTCGAAGAGGTTCTCACTACCTTATAATATAAGTCTTTATCTGCATTAGATAACACAGTCCTGTTACCTCACCCATTCCTTGATTCGACCTTTAATGGAAGCGGACTTCGCCTAATAAGCTCATTCTCCGTCATTGCATACTGGTTTCTAATGCACGTTGGTGAATGTTGGTGCGTTATTAGTGTATGTCCAACTTTGTACAATTGTCGAGATGGCCATACGTGAGCGGTCTAAAGCAGGCTGAATACTTTCGCCCTCCGTCCCTTAGACTTACCTCCATTGGAGCGATAATAACTGGTTATGGATCTCGAACTGCACTCCCCTCTCACCCTCATACCCAACTCCTTCAACGTCCTCATAGGCCCCGAAGAGATGCTGATCGATTCCCTGAACCACAACCTGAAGGAGCTTCAGCGCCTCCAAGTCCTCTACGTCTCTGGTAATTATTCACGCATCCTCGACAAGCTCGATCGTCATTTCACCGAGCTGGATGTCCGCCGAGCCTTCACCGCCTACCAGCTTATGACCATCCTAAAAGAGGCATATCAGACCCTGATCATATTCGAGCACGATCCCAGCCTCTTCGAAGATGCATCCGAGATGGCAGAATACATCGGTCAAGCCCTGAAGGAGGCATCAGAAGGATCGTCGGTGCTCTTGTACTCGCCCTGGACTGATCGCCACCTTGAGGAGGTATCCAAGTTCGCGGACCGAGTCTTTGTGTTCAATGAGGTGCACAAGTACGTCTATAAACGAGCTTCGAAGAAGACCGAGCCAGGTCCGAGGGGCCAGAGAACATTGGAGGCGTTCTGATGGGTAGAACTTTTCAGAGCGTCCGCATGGGATCTCAGGAGGTTGCACAAAGATGGCTCAAAGCCTCACGAGCACTGAGCAAAGACGACCAGGTCTATGGCCAGAGGCTGGCTGAGATGGTCAAGTTGCACTCCAGTGAGGCATTCTACGCCCTTGACGACCCCCTGGAGGCTGCGATCTTCTCAGTACTGATAGAGCTTCTGAAAGAGACTGATCGGAACGCGGTCGAGAAGAGAGACGATGTGGATCTTTGACTCGTATCACCGGGGTGCTGTAGAGCTTTGGGACCGGGAAAGGGGCTCTCCCAAACCGCTCACCTTCAGATACTCACCCTCATTTTACCTGTACCTTGAAGATCCCCACGCCCACAGGGAGATGATAGAGGGGCTGGAAAGCCGGTTCAAGGTAAAAGAGTGCAGCTTCGATACATTTTACGGAACTCTCGATGGCTATGAGATTTGGGCATTAAGGGACGTTGCCGAGAAGATCGAGAAGCATACACGACTGCAGGCTCAACTCTACAACGTCGATCTCAGGGTCGATCAGAGGTACCTTGC
>JBFESM010000115.1:0-6408 GCA_041548445.1 Methanothrix sp.
AACGTATTTGATGCCCCAAATCAAATCACCGGCAAAGCTTGTATTGGCTGTTTGTTCTGTAGGATTGTAGTGACCGCTGGCTTCTGTGAAGTAAATACCTTTATCAGGATGCGACTTATTACTTCGGGAGCGCGGAGGGTCACGAATACCCCGTCCTTTAGGGCGGGGTGGGCCGCACGCAATTTGATTTGTGAAGGGGGAGATAGAAAAAGAGATTATAGATCTCGATATCGAGAAGATCGACCTCCTCACTGATATCGGGGTGGTAATTTCAGAGGGAACGATCTCTAACATCCTTAACAGCGATAAAGCGAACGAGTTTTTCGCTCAGAGGATGTCCATTCTTGAAGCCGGAATGATAAAAGCCAAGTATCTGCAGGCTGACGAATCCGGTGCAAGACATCAAGGTCGAAACTGTTACTTGCACGTGATTTGTAACGATATGTTTTCATATTTCACTATCAAGGACCACAAAAGCAGGTCTACTATTTACGAGGTTCTAGGTCTGGAAGATGATAAGAAACTGGAGATCCCCTTTGTCACCGACGGCGCGAGACAGTATTTGGACGTATCGAAGCGTCATGCCAAATGCTGGATTCATGAGATCCGACATTACAAGAAGCTTATGCCGTTCTTAGATCATCACAGATCCCTTCTCGATAATGTCATGGACCAGTTACATTGGTCATCGGTTAAGAGAAGAATCGCGATGAGGCAGCGATCTCAGTAGCAAGTTCGATGAGATTGGCTCGGTCAAAGAGGCTACAGCAAGTCAGTCTTGAAATCGGATCACATCTAGGTAACGCATAATTCGTGTGAAAAATGGCGAGATTGTGTAGCTTAAACTCCTTAACCGATGACCCATGGATCGGGATCTGGGGATCAAATGCACCCGAGTCTCGAAGATTAAATTAATATATCTGAGTTTATACATGCACAAATGTATGGAGACCAAATCCCTTTCCATCCGAACGGAGACTTACGAGATGCTGAAGAAAAAGAAGAGAGAAGGCGAGAGCTTCAGCGACGAAATCGACAGGCTGCTGAACCGGGAGAAGATCGACCTCAAAGATTACTTCGGCACCATCAAGGACGAAGATCTCCTGAGAGGGCTTGAAGAGGACTCCAGGAAGATCAGAGGGTCCGGTCACCAGAAATCGTGACGTTGAAGAGACCCTACAGATCCCCGACTGATCCCGCTCGAAAACTTACCGATTCGCCGCGGCTTTTGCGGCGATGAACTCTCGGATCAATTTAGCGCCCAGGGCTGCCGTCTGGCCGCCGTCGAACGCGGGCGTGATCTCGTTCACGTCAAGGCCGACGGCTCTGGGGGCGATGCTCTCGACAACGTGCCGCACGTCCCAGGAGGAAAGGCCGAAAGGCTCTGGGTTTCCAACCCCCGGAGCGTAGGCGGGATCGATGCTGTCGAAGTCGATGGAGAGATAGATCTCGTCGCACCCGACCTCTTTCAGGGCGTCTTTCAGGACCGCCTCGATGCCCCTCTCGTGCACCTCGTCGCTGGAGTGGTAATTGACGCCGTGCTCCTCGGCGTAGATGTACTCCTTCATGTCGCCGCTCCTGATCCCTATCGATGCGTAGCCTGCGACCCCATCAGTTTCGAGGATGTGGCGGCTGGCGCATGCGTGGCTCAGCCTCGTGCCGCCATACTCCTCCCGAAGGTCGAAGTGGGCGTCCAGGACGATGACACCGATGCCGATGCTGCTGCTGACTCCGGCCCCAATCTTGCCGCGCCGCCGGGCCACCTCGGCGACGATCGGAGGGGCGATGGAGTGCTCCCCGCCGATGAATATCGGGATCGCCTTTTCGGGGATGAAGCCGAAGCTGTCCCGAATCGTCTCCCTGGCGTAGGCGGGGTCAACCCCCAAGTCGAGGTTTCCGAGATCGGCGACACATATATCCCTAAAATCTATGCCGTGCCGATGAACGTAAGTCTCGAAGTTGTAAGACGCCCGCCGCACGGCGTCCGGACCCTCCCGGGTCCCCGGCCGAAAAGAGGTGGTGGCATCGAAGGGGGCCCCTACGATCACAAACTCCGCCTCATCCGGATCGGCGTTGGCGTCCGCAAAATTGGATATATTGAACATCCGGGTTAACGCATGTCCATCTTGGTCTTGCCCATGACGAGCAAGTAGGAGACTTCCTTCCCCTCTTCTATCTTTGCACGATCGTCCTCGGTGATGGGAACGTCTATGGTGCTGTAGTCGCCCAAATCCATCAGCTGGACCGAATTCTGGCCTATCGTCAGAACCTGCCCGGACTTTCTCTCCACGATCGGAACGTAAACCTTTGCCGTGACCGGCTGAACGATGGACCTCTTCTGACCGTCGAAGATCCCTACCGCATCAACCCTCGCCTTGGCAGAGCCGTGCTTTCCTGGCTTGGATTTGGCTATGTTCTTGATGACGCACGGCTCGTCGTCGATGATCACGTACCTACCTTCCTTCAGCACCCTTGTCTCCACCTGCTCTTTCATCTCGTCACCTTCCGGACGAATAACGTAGCTCCTATTTAAAGAATTTCTCTCATCCGCCCCAGGGCTGTTTTTATATCGTCCATGGAAGCGGCATAAGAGATCCTGATGTGCTCTTTGCCCACGGATCCGAAGGCAGATCCCGGAACCGTCACGACCCCGCCCTTGATCAGCCGGGCCGCAACCTCGTTTCCGTCCCCGACCTTCGGGAAGGCGTAGAAGGCCCCCTCGGGCTTTTCGATATCGATCCCCATCGACTGCAAGCCCTCGACGATAACGTCCCTTCTCCTCAAAAACTCGTCCCTCATCTCCCGGACACATTCCTGGGGACCGCTGACGGCGGCCAGGGCCGCCCTCTGGGAGACGGAGGAGGCGCAGGCCTGGACGTACTGGTGGACCTTGAGCATGTTCTCCAGGGCCTCGCTCCTGGCCGCCAGGTAGCCTAGCCTCCAGCCGGTCATGGCGTAGGTCTTGGAGACGGCGTTGATGGTGATGACGTTGTCGGAGTAGAGGGCGGGGCTCACGTGCTCTCCCCCGTAGATGAAGTGCTCGTAGACCTCGTCGGAGATGAGGGCGAAGTCGTGGTCATCGGCCAGCTCCGCCAGGGCCCGAAGCTCCTCTCTCGTCTGGACCGAGCCCGTGGGATTGTTGGGGGAGTTGACGACGAGGGCCCTCGTCCTCGCTGTCACCTTCTCGGCGACGGCCTCGGCAGTGAGGTGGAACCTCTCGTCCATGGGCACGGCGATCGGCCGTCCGTGGGTCACCCTGGCAAGGGCCGAGTAGGAGACGAAACCGGGGTCACCCATCAGTATCTCGTCGTCCTTCTCCACGACGGCGGCGATGGCGAGAAAGAGCGCTTCGCTCGCCCCGCTGGTGACCATGATCTCGCCCGGCGCGTAGTCGAGGCCGTTCTCCCGTCTGAACTTCTCGGAGAGGGCGTCCCTCAATTCGGCGGTGCCCAGGTTCATGGTGTAGCCCGTAAACCCCTCCTCGATCGCCTCGATCGCCGCCTGCTTGATGTGATCTGGGGTGTCGAAGTCGGGCTGGCCGAGGCCGAGGTTTATGGAGCCCGGACCCGCCCCCTCAAAGCTCTTTCTTATCCCTGAGATGTCGATCTCCTCGACGTGACTTGCAAACTTCATCAGTCAGGACCTCCTTCTCCGCCCCTTTGGACTGGGGAGATAAAATAGTACCCCCTCTCCAAAATCTAATTTTAGAAACGCCACTAAAATCTTTTAAAAACAGAATATTTTTCATATTTCGCCCCAATATGGAAATAAGCTCTGTGAAGGTTTTTAGTTATAATTTAATTCAGTATTAGAAGCATTAAAGTAATTTAAATGCCTAATATCAAGTTAGACCAAACAAAAAGGCGAAAAATTATGTTATCTCCCTTAAATCCCAAGTATCGAATCAAGAAATACGCCTCCAAAGGACGCGAGGCCTTCGAAGGCGATGAGCTTATTCAGGGCTGGATCGTTCATCACCTTCAAATGATCGGCGAGGCTGCTCGGGCCATCTCGTCTGAGCTCAAAGACTAACACAGCGAGATGCCATGGCAGCAGATCGTGGGAATGCGCCACATTTTGGTCCACCGCTACTTCGAGGTGGACACGGATCTGATCTGGTCTGTTGTCGAAGACGACATCCCAGAACTGAAGCGTCAGGTCGAACTAATCTTGAAAGAGCTTGAGGAGGAAACTCCAGATCTTGATCTGCACGGATAGTTTTTGTGGCCCGGCTTCCTCGCCCGGCGGGGGTCCCGAGCCCGTGGGGCAACTCGGGTGGGTCGAGCCTGGTTCCAAGCTGAGAGAAGAGAACTCGACCCCGATTCTCGACCTGCAATGAAGATCCTGAAGTCCCGAAGGTCGAAAAGATAAATAGACCCCCAGCCCACCAAAGGTTCATGATCAGAAACTCTCGCCTCATCCTCGCCCTCGACGTCCTCGATAGAGACAGGGCCCTTGAACTCGCCTCGGTCCTCGAAGGCAAGATCGACTACTTCAAGGTCGGCTACCCCCTGATCCTGGCGTCGGGCCTCGACATCGTCGAGGAGATCTCGTCGATCGCGCCCGTCATCGCAGACCTGAAGATCGCCGACATCCCCAACACCAACACTCTGATCTCAGAGCAGGTCCTGGCGGCCGGAGCGAGGGGAATCATCGCCCACGCCTTCGTCGGGAAAGACAGCCTCTCAGCCTGCGTCGACGTCGCCCGAGAGCATGGCGCCCTGGTCTTCGCCGTGACGGAGATGAGCCATCCCGGGGCGGAGGATTTCATGGCGCCCGTCGCCGAGAAACTCGCGAGAATCGCAAAAGAGTGCAATGTGGACGGCGTCGTCGCCCCGGCCACACGGCCCGAGCGGATAAGCCTGATCAGGTCCGTCATCGGTGATCGGGCGATCATCTCGCCCGGGATCGGAGCTCAGGGCGGATCTGCTCGGGCGGCCCTCGATGCGGGGGCAGACAGCCTGATCGTCGGAAGGTCGATCACCGAATCGCCAAACCCGGCGGCTTCGGCCGACGCGATATTGAAGGAGATCCGGTGAACCGCCGAAATCCCTAAAAACTTTTTTATCCTTTCCCGCGAAATGATTCTGCCATGATAGTGGCGGAGATTTCCATGATAACGATGGGGACAGGCACCAGCGCCAGCAAGTACGTGAGGGCCATCCACCAGGTTCTGAGGGAGTCGGGCCTCAAGTTCGTTCCGGGTCCGATGTGTACCGTAGTCGAGGCCGGGTCCATGGCGGAGATCTTCAAGGTCGCAGAAAGGGCCGACGAGGTCCTGGCGGATATGGGGGTCGGAAGGATCATAACATCGGTGAAGATCGACCACCGACTGGACAAGGAGATATCCATCGAGACGAAGATGGGGGCGATCAAGGAGTAGCACTGGGATGATGAAATTGGTCGGAAAAAAAGGGAGTGCCCAAAATCGGGCACTCTCCACTCTACTCTACCTTTGCTCAAGCCGCCAAAGTCAGAAGACGGCTTTCTTGCGGCACTTCTAATGCGACACCCTGAAACCGACGTCCGATAGCCATTTTCGTTCTGGATTCGAATAGACTGTCGCGCGCTCAATGGTCATCAGGTCCAGGCGGTATATCTTTGTGCCCCAGTTGGCGTAATAAAGAAAGCCGTCTCTGTAGACCAGTCCTTTTATGGGCTCTTGGCTGTCGGTGAATATCTCACGAACCCCTTCTTCATCCACCTCATAGATGCTTGCAGGTACCCTGTTTCCAGAGCTGAGATAGAGCGTCCCATCCTCACCGAAAGCAAAATCCCCCGCCCAAAACCCGTCCACATCGGAGATCACTATCGTTCTATACAGGACCGGAGCGTCATCCTCGATCCTGTAGATCTTGCCGTCTGCACCCGCGCCGGTGGCCTCGCTGAAATACAGGACGAGGTCGCCGTCTTGATCAAGGTCAAAGGCCAGGTCTCTCACATACGTATCGTGATCGTAGACCACCTCTTCACGAGTCCAACCGGTATGCGTCTCCAAACTCCTGTAGATCTTATTCTCGTTAGCGTTGACGTAGTACAGCTTCTCTGGCATGTAAGGATGGAAGGCGAAGCTGTAAAGGTTCCTGGACGGTCTCGTGTAGATCGTCTCCTCTGATCCGCCGATCACTCCGAGGCGATAGACGGATCCCGGGGACTCTCTGGCGTCTGCGAAGTAGATCTCGATTGGCGAACGGGCCTCCTCACCTGACGGGCCGATGGACAACGCATCCAACCCCAGATCCCTGGTTTTGGGCTCAAAGCATCGAATTAGATCCCAGTTGGTGCAGGTCACACCGTCGCCGATGAGGATGACATCACCATCGCTGAAAGCAGGTTCCCCTTCGAATAGAATCTCGGTGGAGAAGCGAACCTGCTCCCTATTGCCGTCCCGCCCGGCCGTCACCGCAT
>JBFESM010000116.1:0-6407 GCA_041548445.1 Methanothrix sp.
GGTCCAAATGGAGAACATTAGCTGAGTCAAAAAGCGCACCCCGCTGCAAGCAGCGGGACATTCAATCAAAAAATTATGTGGGAGGGCCCTCAAAGGTTGCAGGATGGTCTAAGCAAGGGAGTCTGTCATCGCAGGGGTGGTCAAAACCCTGGTGACGAAATCGATTTTCTCCTCTCAGAATGCGAAGGCTTGGACGCGGAGAATCTCATGAGGGACCGAGTTCTCAGCAGGGCTTGCATCAGAAGTCTGGAGATCATAGGCGAAGCCGTCAAGAACGTATCCAACGAGCTGAAGGAAAGGCACCCCAAGATCGAGTGGCGGCTCACGTGCTCCTCTTGAAGGGCATATTGGAAACGATGGCCACTATTGAGAAAAGGATCGCGGAGATTGAGAAAAAGTCGTCTTTCGGATCAGACACCGACGTTCCGACCTGAAGATCGTAATGTCCGTTCCAGGAATTGTGTTCATCGCCGCAGTGACTATCCTGGCAGAGATCGGCAACTTCATGGAGTTCAAGAAGCCGGAACAACTTGCACCATCTTCTCGTAAATAGAGAACCGTATATCGAGAACGGGGTCTAGCCTGAGAGGAAGATCGCATTCGAGGGATGCATCATGACCCTAGATCGCTTCTTGGAGCGAATTGACATTATAATAAACAGGAATAAATGTAAATTATGCATCGATAGGATGGATACGGGAGGACGTAATGTAGATTGATATACTTTTGATATTTTTTCATCCGAAACAGCGAGGTGCCGGAAAAAAAAGCCTGATGAGGGATTTTCGCATCCCCGCTCAAGAGAGCTGATTTCTGTAATCCTCGTACCCGAACTTCCGGACTATCCTGATCTCGTCCGCAAGGTATCGGATCAAGATATCCATGACGTTCTCGACGATTGTCCAGTACCGAGGCGACGAGAACGCCTGCGTTCAGGGCGACGGCCTCGTACTCGCCCCGTTCCAGGTAGATCGATGCCAGGGTGTGGCAGGTTGATGCATCACCTCGCAAGCTTCGACGCGATCTCTGCGACGTGCTTTCCCTGGAACCGGGCGCCTGCAAGCTCGGTCTCGTTCGGCCACCTCTCCCCGGCCCTACCGACGATGGTGGATGCGCCGTAGGGCGATCCGCCCGCGACCTCGTCGATCCTCCTCTGGCTCTCAAAGGAATAGGGAAGACCGACGATGATCATACCCAGGTGTAGGAGGGTCGGATGGAAACTCAATATCGCTGCCTCCTGTCCCCCGTGCTGCGACCCCGAGGAGACGAAGACGCTCCCCACCTTTCCCACCAGGGCGTCCCTCTTCCAAAGGTCGCCCAGAGAGTCCAGGAACGTGCGCATCTGCCCCGACATGTTCCCCAGGTACGAGGGCGTCCCGAAGATGACGGCGTCCGCTTTTTCCAGCTCCTCCGAGGTGCAGACGGGAACGCTGGCGAAGCCCTTCTCAGCCACCTCCATGGCACCCCTCTTTTTCAGTTCCGCCTCAGAAAGGGTCTCGGGGACGCGGCGAACTTCCACTTCGGTCCCATTCACCTGGCGGGCTCCCTCGGCCACCGCCTCTGCCAACCGATAAGTGTGGCCGTTCATGGTGTAGTAGACTACCAGTACCTTCAAGCGATTCTACCTCCACCTTATTCTATAAGTGCAAACTATTTTAAATTTGTTGGTGTGAGCACACGGCGAAAATGTTCAGAAGAGTGGGCCGAAGGTTCGGGCCGGGTTTAGAGAAGAACCTGCGAGTGCGACGTGGGCATATACATCAGGGTGAAGGAGCTGCTTGCTGTGAGGGGGGAGAAATCGAGCCTAATGTTGGAAGAACCATCGGATTCGGTCGTTGAGTTCAGAAACGGTTAGGTGGTCTCATGTAAACCCCATGACCCGATGGCTCACACGCGAAGTATGAAAAACTGGTTTATGCGGCTTGACGTTTACCCGGAAACTTGGTACCTGTTGTCATACTATTTCAGACCTGATATGGGCGATTAAGTCTGTCCAGTTTGTGAGGTTGATGTCCACAAAAGGTTTTCTGTCGCTACTTGTCTCTCCAGAGATGGGACCAAAGAGACAAAAGAATTCACGTTCTACCTGGATGGCCTTTTTGAGTTCGAAGATTGTTTCATCGGAAACGGTTGCGAAGTTGTCGCATTCGAGTCGACAGGTAACTACTGGATTCCAATATTCAGCGTTTTGGAGAGCGAGATAGAGAACTGATGAGTTTGACGAGGGCGAGAGAGGGGTATATTGTACGTCTATTTTGTACGTATCTTCTAGAAGCGGACGAAATGGTTCCCAATCGAATAAGTTCGTTACCTTCGAGAGCCTATCACCCGGATTCTCTACTTTCCTGTAGGCTTCTCGCAGTCCCCAGCAGTAAAAGGGTCCATGCTAAATATATTTATATATTTATATATAATATTTATGATTTGTAATGATTTTAGGAATCTTGAACCGAAAAGTATATATTCGACAAATGACGTATAGGGTCATGGCAAAAGTCGTATGCTATTCTCTCCCTCTACCTCCTATAACGACTTTTGCTCCTCCCTCCTATTAATCCCAATTTTCCGAACAGCTCTCTTTCAACTTTCTGCATCCCATGCCTTTGGCCTCTCAGGACTGACGATCGAGGATAACTTTTTAGCCGATTCTCCAATAAGGTGATATTCCGTGAGCTGAGCGACGAAAGGCGCAAGATGCAACATCAGAACCGTCGAGGTGGAGAAAATGAGCAGAGTTTTGATCATCGGCGCAGGGGGCGTTGGAGGTGTCGTCGCCCATAAATGCGCCCAGGTTCCTGAGGTATTTTCCGAGATCGTCCTGGCCAGCCGGACCATTGAAAAGTGCGAGAAGATCCAAAGCCGGATCGATCAGCCCTTCGGGATCGCAAAGGTGGATGCAGATGACTTATCAGAGCTCGTCGCTCTGATCGAAGAAGTCTCACCGGACCTGATAATCAACGCCGCTCTGCCCTACCAGGACCTGACCATCATGGAAGCGTGCCTGGCGACCGGCGTCGACTACCTGGACACCGCCAACTACGAGCCCCGGGACGAGGCGAGGTTCTGCTACAGGTGGCAGTGGGATTACCACAGCAGGTTCAAGGAGCGGGGGATCATGGCCCTTCTCGGATGCGGCTTTGATCCTGGAGTGACGAACATATTCTGCGCCCACGCTCAAAAGCACGTCTTCGACGAGATCGATGGGATCGAGATCATGGACTGCAACGGCGGGGATCACGGCCAACCCTTTGCCACCAACTTCAACCCCGAGATCAACATCCGTGAGGTCACGGCTCCTGGAAGATGCTACGAGGACGGCCGCTGGATCGAGGTCGATCCCCTCTCGGTCAGCAGGACCTTCGACTTTCCGGGGATTGGGACCCGGGAGATGCGCCTCATGTACCACGAGGAGCTGGAGTCCCTCGCAAAGAACATCCCCGGCGTCAGGAGGATGAGGTTCTGGATGACCTTCTCTCAGGAGTACCTGACACACTTGCGAGTCCTTCAGAACGTCGGCATGACCAGGATCGACCCTGTCGTCTACAACGGAATGGAGATCGTGCCCCTCAAGTTCCTCAAAGCGCTTCTCCCTGAGCCCGCGAGCCTCGGGAAGGGCTACGAGGGCAAGACATGCATCGGCTGCCTCATCGAGGGGAAAAAGGACGGAGAGGCGAAAAAGTACTACATCTACAACCTCTGCGATCACGCCAGAGCCTACGAGGAGGTGGGGGCCCAGGCGGTCCACTATACCACGGGGGTTCCCGCCATGATCGGCGCCGTGATGATCTTAACCGGCGTCTGGAGGGGCGAGGGGGTCTTCAACGTCGAGGAGTTCGACCCCGACCCCTTCATGGAGCTTTTGCCCAGGTACGGCCTTCCCTGGACCGAGGAGTTTCGAGAGTGATCTGGAGTGATCAGGATGGAGACGAAGACTTCGAAGGATATCGATTCATCCGGGATCGACGCTGCCGAAATCGGTGTGACCGAGATCGACGCAAAAGGGGTCCCGATGCCCTGCTACATCTTGGACGAGGCCGCATTCCAGCACAACCTGGAGATTCTCGACGCGGTCCAGGAGAGGACCGGCTGCAAGGTACTCCTGGCCCTGAAGGGCTTTGCCACATTCAGCCTCTTCCCCCTCATCCGCCAGCACCTTTCAGGCGTTGCCGCAAGCTCCATCGACGAGGCCAGGCTCGGCTTTGAGGAGTTCGGTGGCGAGGTTCACATTTCTTGTCCGGCCTATAGAGAGGAGGAATTCGACCTTCTCCTCAAATACGCCGACCACGTCGTCTTTAACTCCTTCTCCCAGTGGGACCGGTTCCGGCCGAAGGTCGAAGAGTCCGAAAAGACGTTCCGCTGCGGCATCAGGGTGAACCCGGAACACCGGGAGGTGAAGATCCCGATCTACGATCCCTGCGGACCAAATTCGAGGCTCGGGACGACGCTGAAGAACTTCAGGGTAGGGGTCGGCGACGACGGCAAAGGGGACAGCAACCTTGTTGGAATTAGCGGCCTTCACTTCCACAACCTCTGCGAGCTCGGAGCCGACTCCCTCCAAAGGACCCTCGCCGTCTTCGAGGAGAAGTTCGGAAAGTACCTCGAAGGGATGGAATGGGTGAACTTCGGGGGCGGACACCACATCACCCGCCCCGGCTACGATCTTGACCTTCTCTGTGATCTCATCAACGAGTTCAAAGACCGTCACCCTCTGGAGGTTTACCTGGAGCCGGGGGAGGCCGTAGCCCTGAATGCAGGCGTTCTCGTCGCCTCGGTACTGGACATCGTCGAGAACGGGATGGAGATCGCGATCCTCGACACCTCGGCCGCGGCCCACATGCCCGACGTCCTGGAGATGCCCTACCGGCCCGAGGTCTTGGGCGCAGGTAAACCCGGCGAGCATCCCCACACCTACAGGCTCGGCGGGATGACGTGTCTTGCAGGAGACGTCATCGGCGACTACTCCTTCCCCGAGCCCCTGAAGGTGGGCGACAGGATCGTCTTTTTGGACATGGCTCACTACACCATGGTCAAGAACAACACATTCAACGGGATGCGGCTTCCAACGATAGCTATCCGAAACCTGGCCGGGGAGGTCCGGGTCGTCCGGAAGTTCGGGTACGAGGATTACAAAAATCGGCTATCTTGAATGTGGATGCGGAACACCTCTGCAGGATTTTCGCCGAGACGTCGTGGCCGATCGATGCTGCACGATTTGGAGATCGTGATCCATCATGGCGGCGGAGCGACGTTCGGACATGCATAATCGCCGAGTCGGGGCATTATTTCAGAAGATCTTCGACCTCTAGGCTCGACTGGCTCAAAATCGCCTTCAATGTGCCTTTCTTAAGTTCATCATGGAGAGGGACTTAAAAAACGATCTCTCCTTTATGAAGGACAACGTGGCTTCCCGCCTGCCTTTTGACAGAAAAGCCCTTTCTGATGAGGATCTTTATTAGCCGTTCTCCCGAGATCACAGGGAGCTTAGCAGACATCTGCCAGCTCCACTTTTAGGACCTCAGCGTTCTCAACCAGAAGCTCTTGGCTGAAAACCTCCAGAACGAGCCCGATCGCCTCTTTGATGTTCATCAGGGCTTCCTCTTTCGTCTCGCCCTGACTTATGGCCCCAGGCAGTTCGAGGCACCGAACAGTATAACCTCCCTCTTCCTGTGGTTCGAGGATTACTGTGTACTTCATCGTGAGTAATAGTTGATGATAGGTATATTTAACAATTTATAACAGGACGCTCCATTCGTTCCTACGGCGGTCCGGAGCGCCTTCTGCCACGAAGCGGGGTTAAGTTTTTAGGAAGACCATCCAAAAAGTAAGCCATCTAAGTCAGTCTCCCGAGGCGCATAAGATGACAAAAGACGCGATCATCACTCTCTCCATAAACGATGCGGGAACCCCTCCAGAGCACTTTCCTCTTTCACGTCATGGTGGACGGCGAGGTCGTCGCCAGCAACCAGAGCCTTTCGCCCGAGGAATCAAAAGCGGTGCGTGAGATTTCCAGGCGCTACAACGCCCTCTTTGAAGGGGCCTGCGTGCCTCGATTGGCCGCCGAGAAGCTGACCTCCCTCGGCGCGGAGCTTTTCGGCCTCTGGCTCGGCGGGTCCTGGGAGAAGATCAAAGCAAAAGTGGCGTCGGGCTCTCTGCGCCTCCTCGTGATCGCCTCAGATGTGCCGGACGTATTGAACCTGCCCTGGGAGCTTCTGCGCCCACCAAAGGATGATTTTCTGGGCGTGGACTCCAAGTTCAGCATACTACGACTTTCACGATTAGGACGGAAAATTGGTCGTGATCTCTTAGTGGGTTGATTTTTATACTTGCAATATGCTATTTTAATCGGGGATAGCAATATGGCAAGGAGAGGTCCAAAGCTAAAGTTCACAGATGTGCCATGTCCTAAC
>JBFESM010000117.1:0-6352 GCA_041548445.1 Methanothrix sp.
GCCAGGACCGCTGATGGCAGGAGGTTCAGGGTCGAGAAGATCAAGCTTCGCGACGGGCGATCTCCGGAGAGGGCCTATGCCAAGGACATAGTCAGGGTGTGGGGGGGCGCCCTTTGATGAAAGACGAGATGCTGAGGATGCTCCGGGGAAACATAAGCGACAGGGTCGTCGAGGCGATGGATAGAACCTCTCGCGAGCTATTCGTCCCGGATGGCATACGCCACATGGCCTACGAGGACCATCCTCTCCCCATCGGCGAGAGCCAGACGATATCTGCTCCCCACATGGTGGCGATCATGTGCGACGTCCTCGACCTCCGGGAGGGGATGATGGTTTTGGACGTGGGGACGGGCTCCGGCTACCACGCCGCGGTGATGGCAGACCTGGTGGGGCCCGAGGGGCACGTCTACTCCATCGAGCGAATTCCTGAGCTGGTGGTCTATGCCAAGAGGAACCTGCGAGAGGCCGGGATCGAGAACGTGACCGTCGTCGAAGGGGACGGAAGCAGTGGCCTTCCCGAGCACGCCCCCTACGATCGGATCAACGTGGCGGCGACGGCTCCGAAGGTGCCCGAGCCCCTAAAAGAGCAGCTCAAGGTGGGGGGAAAGCTCGTCATCCCCGTGGGGACCTGCTACCAGGAGCTAGTCCTCGTCATCAGGACCGATGAGGGCTTCGAGCTGGAGCACCACGGCGGCGTCGTCTTCGTACCCCTCATCGGGGATCACGGCTTCAAGATCTAGAGGATGGAGCAAAGGGTTATCTTGACTTGAGGCGACTCCCAAACCGATGAAGCCTGTCATGCTCATTATCATGGACGGGTTTGGGGAGAGCGACGAGACCGAGGGAAACGCCATCGCTTTCGCCAAAACCCCCAACATCGACCGCCTCAAGAGCTCTTATCCCTTTACCACCTTGGGCGCGGCCGGGCTGGACGTAGGCCTTCCCCCAGGCCAGATGGGAAACTCCGAGGTCGGCCACCTCAACCTCGGCGCCGGGAGGGTGGTCTACCAGGACTACACCAGGATCAACCTGGCCATCGAGAACGGCTCTTTTATGAAGAACCCTGTCCTGGTCGAGGCCGCAGACCTGGCGAAGAAGAGGGGCGGTTTCCTCCATCTGATGGGCCTCTTATCCGACGGTGGGGTTCACAGCCACAACACCCACCTCTACGCCCTTTTGAAGCTGGCCAAAGCGAGGGGTCTGGAGCAGGTCCGCATCCACGCCATCCTGGACGGCAGGGACGTTCCTCCTCGAAGCGCCCTCGGCTACTTCAAAGAATTGGAGGCAAAAATCGGATCCATCGGCGTTGGAACGGTAGCCACCGTCGCCGGGAGGTACTATTCCATGGACCGGGACAGAAGGTGGGACCGGATCGAGATGGGCTACCGGGCCATGACCTCCGGTGAGGGGTTCAGGGCAGCGACTCCTGAGGAGGCGGTGAGGGCGGGCTACGACCGGGGCGAAGACGACGAGTTTTTGAAGCCGACGGTGGTGGACCCCGAGGGCATGGTAAAAGACGGCGACAGCCTAATATTCTTCAACTTCAGACCCGACCGGGCCCGCCAGATATCAAAGGCCTTCACAAATCCCGACTTCTGCGAGTTCGACCGGGACGAGATCAACGTCCACTTCGTCTGCATGACCCAGTACGAGGAGTCGATCGACTCTTCCGTCGCTTTCCCGGCCGAGTACCTCAAAGACACCCTCGGCGAGGTGGTGAGCAAAGCCGGGTTGAGGCAGCTTCGGATCGCCGAGACTGAGAAGTACGCTCACGTCACCTTCTTTTTCAACGGCGGCCGTGAGGTGGCGAGCCCCGGCGAGGACCGGGTCCTGATACCCTCGCCTAAGGTCGCCACCTACGACCTCCAGCCCGAGATGAGCGCCTTCAAGGTGACGAATGCGGTCGTCGAGAAGATCAACGAGGAGGTCTATGACCTCATAATACTCAACTACGCAAACTCCGACATGGTCGGCCACACCGGGATCTTTGAAGCGGCGGTGAAGGCCGTGGAGGTGGTGGACGAGTGCGTGGGAACGGTAGTCTCAGAGGTCGTGGCCCGTGGCGGAGCCGTCCTCCTCACGGCAGACCACGGGAACGCCGAGCAGATGGAAGATTCCAAGACCGGCCAGCACCACACAGCCCACACCACAAACCCCGTCCCCTTCGTTCTGATCATGGGCGGCGAAAAGGCGAGGCTCCGCGACGACGGGATCCTCGCCGACGTCGCCCCGACGGTCCTCGACCTTCTGGGCCTTGCGGTTCCCGCGGCCATGACCGGAACGTCTTTGATCGCCAAAGATTAAGCCAAAGAAGTTCAGATGGTCATCTGCCATGGATTGGAGCTGGAACAAGTTCAGAACCTACCTTCGGGTCAGCCAGGCCTACAAGATAGCAAGACGCCTATTTGTGATGAACGCCTTCGACGGGATACTTACCATCATGGGCGTCGTCATCGGCGCCCATTTCTCAGGGCTGACGAACCCTGACATCGTCATCAAGGCGGGGGTTGGCGGCAGCATAGCCCTCGGGATCTCAGGTATTAGCAGCGCCTACCTGGCGGAGAGAGCAGAGAGGAGGAGGGACTTGAAGAAGCTTGAGACCGCCATGCTGATCGACCTCAAGAAGAGCCAATTTGCGAGAGCCTCGGAGTTCGCCATCGTCGTCGTCGCCCTGGTGAACGGGATCAGCCCAGCCATCGGTGCCATCCTGGTGCTTCCTTACCTCTTTGTGCCGAGGATCGATATCGAGGCCGCCTTTATGGCATCTCTCGGCCTCGGCCTTGGATGCCTCTTCGTCCTGGGGCTCTTTCTCGCCAGGATCAGCCACGAGCGGATGGTCGTATCGGGGATGAGGATGATCCTCGTGGGGCTTTTAACGATCGGCATTGTGAGCCTCGTCTCGGCTCCGGGAGCGATCTAGGGGGATTTCGATTGTACGGCGGCATGGGCTTTGAGACCGACACCTTCCTCGAAATATCTCTCGAGCTTCCTGAAAGGCA
This sequence comes from Methanothrix sp., assembly GCA_041548445.1. Lineage (GTDB taxonomy): Archaea > Halobacteriota > Methanosarcinia > Methanotrichales > Methanotrichaceae > Methanocrinis. The sequence continues at coordinate 3,000 of JBFESM010000117.1, forward strand.
CAAGGTCAAGCTCGGCGCCGCGAGATTGGACGTGATCGTCCGGGAGGGCGGAATACTGGACGCCCACATCGAGAACCTGCGAAAGGGAAGATATGGGCCAGGACGGGCAAATCATCTTGAAGAAGTCGTCTTTTTAGGCTCGAGGAGAAGTGCATAGAGATTCTGGAGGGCCTTTCGCCCGAATTGAGATCTTCCCGCAATGCGAAAGGCAGAGAAGCCTTTAATAGGGCTCGGGGCAGCATAAATGTGCTGAGATATATGGAGTTTTACAGATACCTGGACTCGAAGACGCCCGAGGTGCTGGAGGTGTTAAGAGATCTGATAAGTTTTGAGACCGTCGCCCCTCCTGGCAATAACTACCACGAGATCATCGACTATCTGATCCCCATCTTCAGGGACCTCGGCTTTGAGACCGAGAAGGTGGTGATGCCCCAGGATGTCTTCGATCAGAGGTGCGGGGTGGCGGGCCTTGTGGGAGACCGGGTCAACCTCCGGGCGCGCCTGGATGTTGGAGCCGAAAAGACCCTGGTGATCTACACTCATCTCGACGTGGTTCCCGCTGGAGACGGCTGGTCCTCAGATCCCTTCGACCTGGAGATCAGGGATGAGAGGGTCTACGGTCGGGGTGTTGCCGACTCCAAGGGAGCGGTGGCGGCCCTCATCGTCGCCCTCCAGGCGGTCCAGGCTTGTGGGAAGCACCGGTACAACCTGGAGGTTCTCCTCACCACCGACGAGGAGGTGGGTGGGTACTCGGGCCTTTGCTACTTCACCGATGAGGGGCTTGTCAGTGGCGACTGCATGCTCTGCATGGACAGCTTCTCTGATGACATAATCATCGGCTGCAACGGCATAATCACATGGCAGGCCACTGTCCGCGGAAAGTCGGTCCACTCCGGCGCAAGCTTTCTCGGGGAGAACGCCATCGAGAAGGCTCTTCCGGTCATCGAAGCCCTCCTCGATCTGAAAAAGAAGGTCGAGGCGAGAAGGTCGACTCTTCGGGCCTCTTCGGAGCTTGAGCCCTATGGCGTGACTTTCGTGAGGCCGATGCTTAACGTCGCCGTGATCCAGGGCGGGATCAAGGAGAACATCGTCCCCGACAGGTGCGTTGTCAGGGGAGACCGCAGGGTCATATCCGAAGAGAAGATGGAGGACGCGGCCGCCGAGATGGAGCGGGCCGTGGCGGACCTAGACGTCGATCTCGAATGGAGGAGCTGGATGGGGTACCCGCCGATGAGGATTGATCCCGACCATCCCTGGGTTTTAGAGGTGTGCGAAGCTCTGGAGAAGGCCACGGGAAAGAAGTCCCGGCTTGCCGGCGCCCAGTACAGCCTCGACCAGGCCTACGTGGTGGACGTGACAGGTATCCCATCCTGCGTCTACGGCGTGGGTCGCCAGACCGACTCCAACCCCCACGGCCCGGACGAGAACGTGACCCTGGAGGACCTCTCGATCTACGCTCGGTTCCTCGCGTCCCTGATGACCGGCTGAGCTGGCGGGTAAGAAGAAGACGAGGCGAGGCTTTGAAGATCGTATCCGTGGTGGGGCCCAAGAAGTTCGGCAAGACCACTCTCGTGGAGGCGCTGGTAAGATCCCTGAAAAGTCACGGTCGGGTCGGCACCGTAAAGAACATGCCCGACCACCCCGTCGAGGACAGGGGCGACACCAAACGCCACTTCGATGCGGGGGCGGACGTGGTGGTGGGCGTCGGCCAGGACGGGGTCTTCTTCAAGGTGGCGAGGGGCGGAGGGCTCGAGCAGGCCCTGGAGGAGCTTCGGTCCAGCGGGGTGGAGTACGCCATCGTCGAGGGGTTCAAGAGGAGTGACCTTCCCAAGATCGTCCTCGGCGGGATCGACGTCTCCAACCCGATCAGGATGGTGGACGCGTCCCCTCCCTTCGATGCCGATCTGATCGAAGAGCTGGTCAGGCTCTTGATCTCGTCGCCGGAATTCTGATGCTGCAGCTCCCACGAACGGGGGACTGTCTTTTAACTCGATTAATTTATTTCAGAAATCGAAAATATCTCGACACGTTTTTAAACGAGAAGGCCATCACCGTGTCATCGGGGAGGTTCAATTTGAATCGGCTATGCTGCGCAGTCCTGATCTCAATTCTGGTTTTGGTGGGGTCAGCGGCGGCTGCCAACTACGTCTTCGAGCGGTCGGTGATTCAGGGGGTGGGCTACAGAAGCCATGAGCTTGTGGGCCAGACCGCCCAGGGTTACAGCGGCCAGAAGATCGTTGAAAAGATCTCGGGTAGCGGCAACTTCTACGACCGTACCGAGTTCGAGCTCAGCGTCAATCACAATTCCATAAACTACACCCAGGAAGCGGAGTTCGAGTACTTCCCGGTCAGCTATCAGACGGGCACCTACGACCAGAAGTGGGTGGATAAGCTCTGCGTCTCCAACTACGATGCAGGGGCCGTGGTCACAGAGCAGTACACCCACGCCGAGAGCCTGATGAAGAACACCCAGATCAGCACGGCGGGCGATAGCCGCCTGAACGAGGTGAACAACAGCGGGATCGAAGCCAGCTTCAACGCCAACGTCATCGGCGTAGGTCACATCGGCTGGCTCTCCAAGGAGAAGGTCGAGGGCGGCAAGAGGTACTTCGAAGTTGGAAGGAGCGTCGAGGATGTCACAGGTGTCTTCTCGATAGAGAAGTACATCCAGCTCTCCAAGAACGAGAGCACCACATCCAACATCGACTGGCTTCCATGCCTGTAGTCGAAATCACCTCAGATCAGGCCCGGATCGATCTGGAAGTCGGCCGGGCAGAAAATTCCAGGCGGAAAAAGAGGGCGCATGAGGCCAAAATTGAGCGCGTATGGCGGAGGGTCTGGCCTCATGCCCAAAATGTGGTTCTCGGATAATGGGGCAAGTTCAGAGGGCGTCAGGAGAGATTCGTCGGAAGGCTCGCAAAGAGCGGCGGTCTTGGCAGATCTCAGGTTTCGACATTGATGTAGCGGATTAGGTAGACCCAGAACGCCAGACCAAACGCCGAGATGGCGACTAGGATCTCACCGATCACTTTTATCACCTCCATAGACTATAACAATTATATGTTATATTTTCCAGAGTTTATGAAGCTTTTCCTTTTCTTCCACCAGTTCAACCTGTGTTGCACCTGGAGGTCAGTTGTGCGCATCACCTTCTCAGCCATCCGGCCCGCCTCCCGATCATATCTTCTGCCTCAAATCCGTCTTTCGGTTATTTTTGAAAATAGGCGGTGATACGATAACACCATTTCCGCCGCGTTACTTTTGGGGATGGCATCGTTTTTGGGAGAAGGGCGCTTTGCGACCGGTGGGCGAGGAGTGCCCAGGAGGCGCTGGGAGAGAGGCCGCTGCCTGCC
>JBFESM010000118.1:0-6349 GCA_041548445.1 Methanothrix sp.
AAACCCCGAGGACGACGAAAGCGACCTGTGGTCGAACTATGAGCTTGCTAGAAAGCTCAAAGTCGACATACCGATATTCTACATCAACACCCCTTACCCCAAGACCGAGATGCGAAAGGAGCTTGCAGAGATGGGGCTCATCGCCTGTGAAGACTACCGCTTCTACGACGGCCTTCACGCTAACCTCAACACGAAATACCTCACAGCTGAGATGGTCCAGTACATCACCTGGGAGATGAACGCGCGGTACTACGACCTCGAATGGTTCCGCTACACCAAGATCAAGAGGCTCTATCCCAAGTGGTTCATAATGGAGACCTTGAGGCTTGCCCCCTTCTACGCCAAAAGAAAGCTCGGCTTGATGCTGAGGCTGAAGACGCCCCGCGACTACTTCAAAGAGGATCTGGAGACGGGGGAGCTCTGCAAAGGGGTCGCCTGACGGGCAGAATTTACAAAAGGCACTTATCGAACGAGGCGACGGCGGCGTTGTTGCAGGCCCCGATGATGCTGACGTCGTAGTTCGTGATGACGTGAACCGGCGTCCTCTCCAGCAGGCCCCGCTGCTTTTCGGCGTTAAGAAACTCGGCCTGAAACTCCGGCGAGACGAATACCTCCCTGTTTTTTGCGGCGATCCCGCCCGCGATGTAGATGCCGCCGGTGGCGAGGGTCTCCAGAACGAAGTTTTTCGCGCACCTACCGTAGTATTTCGCATAGATCTTGAAGGTCTCGCGGCAGAGCGGGTCCGTCTCTCTGTGCTTCGAGATCAGTGCAGCCCCTTCGACCTTTTCGGTCAGATCAGTCAGTCCGCGCTTTTCCCTCAGAAAATCGTAGATCCTCTCGATCCCCCGGCCCGAGAGGAGATCTTCGTAGCTTGCGGGGGTCTTTCTCCCGCTTCGAATATAGTCCGCCAGGTCCAGGTCGAACTGGTCGATCGCCGGAAAGTCCGCGTGCCCTCCCTCGCTCGGAATCGGGACGTATCTTTTGCCGTCGAATAAGAGGATCGCCTTTCCAAGACCCGTCCCGGCCCCGATCACGGCTCGCGTCTCGCCCTCTCCCGGTTTGCCCACCTTCGCACCGAAGAGGTCGCCATCTTTGAGTGACTCGATCCCGTAACCGATGATCTGAAAGTCGTTTTTTATGCGAAAATCATTGAGCCCAAATTCATTTTTTATCTTTTCCGCGTCGACTTCCCAAGAAAGGTTTGTGGGCTTCGCACGTCTGCAATCCGTCACGGCTCCCGCGACCCCCACAATGCCCCGGTCCACCTCGATGCCGTATCTCTCCCGCCCGTATTCGAGGGTCTGCCTTATCGCCGGCGTGAGGGATATAAGCTTCTGGCTCTCGAAGTGGGCGGAGTAGAGAAGCGTCGCCTCTCCGCCTTTTGCGCCCGCGATGGCGATGTTCGTATGAGTCCCGCCGACGTCGCCGCCGAGGACGAAGCCGTCGTACTCCTCCGTCTTTATTTCTCGCTGGTGGATTCTCGTCTTCATCTTCCCTTCCGCCCCGGAGCCGCTCTTTCTCGTTTTGTCTTCTGCCGCAAAGAACCTTCCGGAGATCGCCGGGGCGAGATCTGTCCCGACCACGCCGGTTTTTCCAAAATCAGCCAGATCCGCAAGCCCTAAATCCTCCGGGGTTCATTCCAAAAAAGGTGCCATGTCCCTCAACAACAAACCTCTCGACCTCCTGGAAGAGGCAGACATTAGAAGCCTGATGGAGGACGAGGTCCCGGAGAGCAAGGTCATCGACTACAAGAAGCGTCTCCCAGGGCCCTCAGAGCTGGAGAAAAAGGAGTTTCTACGGGACGTCTCCTCTTTTGCCAACGCCTCCGGAGGCCACCTCGTCTACGGGATCGCAGAGGAGAACGGGGTTCCCGTCAAGATCTGCGGCCTTGTAGATATCGATCCTGACAAGGAGATCCTCCGCCTGGAGAGCATGGTCCAGACGGGAATCGCCCCCCGAATTCCCGGAATATCCATGAGGTCCGTTTCCCTGAAAGGCGGAAGGTTCATCATCGTGGTCCGGATCCCCAAGAGCTGGGCATCCCCCCACATGATCACCAAGGGGTCCTCTCGGTTTTACTCGCGAAACTCCGCCGGCAAGTACCCTCTCGACGTCTTCGAGATAAGAACCGCCTTCTCCCTCACCGGGACCGCCGCAGAAAGTATGAGAAGCTTCAGGGCCGAGACCCTGGCGAAGATCGTGGCCGGAGAGACGCCAGCCCCCCTCAACGACGGGCCGAAGATGGTCCTCCAGGTCGTCCCCTTCGGGGCCTTCGAGCCGTCCTCTCGGTTCGACGTCTCGTCCCTCGTCCAGAGGTACAAGGGCGGCAAGGGCACCCTTCCGCTCCCATTGACGGGCCTATTTTCGAGCTGGAGGTACAACTTCGACGGCCTAATGACCTACGATGACCGGGGCTCCTACTCCCAGGCCTTCGTCAGCGGGATCATCGAGGCAGTCGACTCTTTCGTCCTGAGCGATAAGTCCGATGATCAGATCGGCCCCGCTGACGAGAAGGTCATCCCCAGCGTGCGATACGAGGAGACTCTGCTGGAGGCGCTTCCCAAGTACACCTGCATCCAGGAGCGCCTCGGGGTTGAGCCCCCGGTATTCGTTATGCTCAGCCTGCTCGGGGTCAAGGGCAGATTCATGCAAGTCGATACGCCGGAGTTCTCGGGCCACAAGGACGTCCAGATCGATCGGGACGCCCTCCTCGTCCCTGAGATCATGGTGGAGAGCTTCGAGTACAGCCCCCAGGATATTTTGAGGCCGGCCTTCGACGCCGTCTGGAGGGCTGCGGGCTGGGAGAGGTCGATGAACTACGACGACGAGGGGCGTTGGGTCGGACGGAGCTGATCCGATTTGATTTATTGAAATACGTCGCAGCTTGCGGCAAGGTGCGCCGCCGCAATTTGACTTCAAGCGGGATTAGCGGGACGCTGAAGTTGGTACGACAACGCGAGGCTTTCCGAGGGACTTCGATTCGTCCCAGATTTGTTATACTGCAAATCTCTTCTTTTCGTCTTCTTCGTGGACCCAAACAAATCTTTCCGCCGAGAAGAGTCTTCCTGGCGAAGGGACCTCGCAACCATTCAATAGTTTAATATAAATAGTTTGAAAGACCATCGTTCATGCGATGAATGAAGAATCGAAAAAAATCGGGACTCAGATCGGTCCCTGCGGGATCGTCTGCATTTCATGTCCTCTCGGCAGCGGCGCCATAGCCGAAACTGCTGGCCGAACGAGGGAGTTCATCAAGGACTGTCAGATTCCCGAGTGGGCGCCGATGGTCTCGGAGGATGGCGGAAAGATCGACTGGTCTCAGGTGGACAAGGGATTGGAGTGGATGACCAAGTACGCCATTTGCGCCGGATGCGAAAGTGGAGGCGGGCCCCCAGACTGCACCATCAGGATCTGTGCCAGGGATAAAGGCATCGAGCTTTGCAGCTCCTGCAGCGAGCTTGCGTCCTGCGCCAACTTTGATTGGCTCAAAGAAAACGGCGAAAAGCTCAAAGAGACTCTGAAGAAGAGCAAAGGGATGTCCAAGGAGGAGTACACGAAGTCCGTCGAGGGTTCGATGCCCTGGGAGGCCTGAACCGGAGACGAAGCCGCACTAATGCGCTAAAAATCTACATTCTAAAATCGATATCTAAAGCAGATATTTAGTGCTAGGGGTGGGAGAGGAGCATCTATTTCACTTTGCTCTCACCCCTCTTCGGAGAGCCAGCCTGCAATCTCCTGGGCTGCGCCGATCGTCTCTCCGCAGATCTGGGAGATGAAATCCTCGGGGAGCTTCTGGTGCAGCGGGACCGTCTCGCTGGCGGCGAGGGCTTTGGAGCCGTCGAAGTTGACGTAGGCAACTCTGGCCGTCAGCTCGCTCGCGGGCCGGCCGAAGGCCGATCCCGGAAGGATGGCAACGCCCCTCTCCGCGAGGAGCCGCTCGCAGAGGGTGACGCCGTCTTTTATTCCCCGTTTCGAGAGGGTCTCGACCATGGGCGAGAAGTCCAGGAATAGGTAGAACCCGCCCTCGGGGGCATGGACCCTGACGCCACCTTCGGCGAGGATCTGCTGGAACTCGCAGCCCAGGGTCGAGAGGATCCTTCTTGCGTGCCAGAGGTACCTCTCCATGGCGATCCCGCCCCGGAAGGCGTGGACCGCGGCGAACTGGATCGGGGCGGAGACGGCGGTGTAGGTCTCACTGGCGACGGTGGCCATCGCCTCCAGGAGCCAGTCGAGGTCCGGCGGGAAGGTGAAGGTGCCTAGCCTCCAGCCTCCGGCGCCGCACCACTTGGAAAGGCCCGAGCTTATGATCGTCCTCTCGGGGTAGAAGCGGGCCACGGAGACGTGTTCGCCCCGGTGGTGGAGCTGGCCGTAGATCTCGTCGGAGAGGAGGATGACCTCGTAATCTCTCGCCACATCCGCGATCTCCTTCAATTCGTCTGGAGTGTAGGTGAGGCCGTCGGGGTTTCCGGGGTAGTTGAGGATCAGGATTCTTGGACGGTAGACGTCCTGCTCGCTCTCCAGGAACCGTGCCAGCCTCTCGGAGGTTATGTGCCACTTCTCATCGAAGGTGGTGTGGAGGAGGCGGACCTTCTTTCCCAGGATCTGGGCCTGGGGGACGTAGGAGACCCAGGCCGGGGTGGGGACGATGATCTCGCCGTAGTAGACGAGCTGGAGGATGAACATCAGCTCTTTAGAGCCGGGGCCGACGATGACGTTATCGGCGCTGACGTTGACGTTGTCCTTCCTCCGGTGGAAGTCGGCGACCGCCTCCTTCAGGGCGGGTAGACCCCTCACCGGGAGGTAGTCCTTCTCAGAGGCGTAGAGCCGCAGGGCGTTGACCACCGGGGTCGGGACCGGGAATGGCGACTGGCCGAGGCCGAGGTTGGCGACGCACTGCCCCTGGCTTTTGAGGATTTTGCACCTCTCGTTGATGGCGAGGGTCGCGGAGGGCTCGACTCCCCGGACGTTGATGTTGAGGCTGACGTGTTTGCGAAGGGTCATCTTTCTCGACTCCATCTTCCAGCTCTATAAGCTCGATCAGTTCGACCGGATCATTTATGTCGACTAAGCGGTCTGTTGAGCCTGTGATATAACATTTATTAAAGATGCGGATTAATCCGGGGTTCGGTCAATGGAAGTGAGATTTAGATGAAGGGATTTTTGCGGGGTTTGAAGCCGGGTTTAAAGCGGGGTTCGATGGTGGGGTTGGCTCTGGTCTCAACGCTGGTCCTTCTCTCAGCGGCGGCCCTGGCCGCAGAGGAGACCGTCTCTCTGGGAGAGTACGAGGTCTCCTTCGATCTTGGGAACTATACGGGATACGAGCTCGAATTCGAGGAGGTGCCCTACGCCACCGTCGATGGCGAGGAGTACCCGTCTCATGTATGCTGGATCCAGGGAGACCGGGCGATGATGATCGCCCTCACCGACTACGGGGTCCCGATGACGGCGACGAGCTCCCTCACCAGGAGGGCCGTGGTCTCCTACCTCAACAACGCCCAGTGCACCAACATCCAGACCCACGAGGTGGATATCGACGGAAAGCCCGCGATCCTGGGCCTGGGCGATCGGCCCAGTGGCGAGACCCTCGTTTGCGCCGTCTACTGGCCTGACATCCACGACGTCAACGGGACGCTGTACGGCCAGGTCGACTGCACCATAGCCTCGGAGGCGTCGGTGGAGCTGACTGAAATGCTGCTCAACTCGATCACCGTCAAGCTTCCCGGAGAGGAGGAAGCGGTCATGCAAGTTAGGTCGGAATCGGACAGGATAGAGCTTTAAGCCATATTGAGCCTTAGAGTTCTCGACTGATGACCATGATCTCCGAAGAGTGCGATCTTGACAGCTTCATTGACGCGATAAAAGATCTGGCCTACCACGAGGTCCTCACCTCCACCCTCAAAGAGGGCTACGCCACCGACGATCTCCTCGTCCACAAGAAGAGGGACGGCAGCCCCGAGGAGGAGATCGAGCGAGCCTCGGAGTACAACAAGGCCCTCCGCGACTTCGTATTCCTCCTCCAGGTCGGCCAGAGGCCCGATCTCGCCTCCGAGGGGGAGAGGGAGAATTACAACAAGCTCCGCCTGGTGGCAAAGAATCTGGTGGAGAGAGGAGAGCTCCTGCCCGCGATACTGGACTATTTCGACGATTGAGCCCTGATCTTGTCAGCTTCTCATGCGGTTTATTTTTTAATTGGATACCATGTAGTTTGCAGCAAGCTGCGCTGTTCGACGTTCTATCTTGCTTTTAGTTTCCCTTCTTTGACCAGTTGTTCAATTTTTAGTCGCACTACTCGGCACCATCTAAAAACCGAGTGATTTTCAGTTATTAGAAGCAAAACATCCAGTAACTT
>JBFESM010000119.1:0-6272 GCA_041548445.1 Methanothrix sp.
GAGGCTGACCAGAGGGACGTGGGAAAGGGGATCGTTCGAATAAGCGAGCGGCAGATGGCCGATCTGGGCTTGGGCGATTACGATCTGGTGAATGTCGAAGGGGCGAAGTCCACCAGCGCTCTCGCAGTGAAGGCCTACGCCACCGACGAGGATATGGACGTCGTCAGGATGGACGGCCTGATCAGGTCGAACGTGGGGACCGGCATCGGCCAGTTCGTCGAGATCTCGAAGGCAGAATGGAAACCCGCGGAGAGGGTCGCCCTCGCTCCGGTGGGCCGAGGAATCCAGATCTCGATCCCGAGCGACGCCCTTCAGAAGGTCTTTTTGGGAAGGCCCGTCTCCAAGGGGGACGTCATCTCCACCACCACCCTCCGGCGGCCACCCGGCGATCTCGCCACCGGAAAAGACACCATGTTCGACGAGATCTTCAAGAGGTCCGATAAGGGATCGGCCTTCGGCCTCGGCGAGGTGAAGATGAGGGTCATCTCCACAACCCCATCGGGAACGGTCAGGATAATGGATGGAACAGAGATCGAGCTGATCAGCCGGGCCGTCGACGCCCGCCAGGCGGCCGACGTCGTCTACGAGGATCTGGGCGGCATGAAGCACGCCATCCAGAGGGTCAGGGAGATGATCGAGCTACCCCTCAAGCACCCGGAGCTCTTCGAGAGGCTGGGGATCGACCCGCCCCGGGGAGTCCTCCTCCACGGCCCGCCGGGGACGGGAAAGACGATGCTCGCCAAGGCCGTCGCCAGCGAGAGCAGCGCCCACTTCGCCTCGATAAACGGTCCCGAGATCGTATCCAAGTACTACGGCGAGTCCGAGAAGAAGATCAGAGAGATCTTCGAGGACGCGGAGAAGAACGCCCCCGCCATAATATTCCTCGACGAGCTCGACTCCATCGCCCCCAAGAGGGAAGAGGTGGCCGGAGAGATGGAGCGGAGGATGGTGGCCCAGCTCCTCTCCATGATGGACGGCCTCAAGGAGAGGGCGAACGTCATCGTCATCGGGGCGACGAACAGGCCCGACGCCGTCGACCCCGCCCTGAGAAGGCCCGGCAGGTTCGACCGGGAGATCGAGCTCGGTGTCCCCGACTTCGAGGGCCGGCGAGAGATACTCCAGATCCACACCCGTGGTATGCCCCTCGGACCCGACGTCGACCTGGAGGAGTTCTCCCAGCTCACCTACGGCTTCGTGGGGGCCGACATAGCCGCCTTCACCAGGGAGGCGGCCATGAACGCCCTCCGCCGGGTCCTTCCCAAGATCGACCTCGACGAGCCGACGATACCGCGGGAGATTTTGGAGGAGCTGGTGGTAACGAGGGCGGACCTGGAGTCGGCGATGCACGAGGTCTCGCCGAGCGCCCTTCGTGAGATCCTGATCGAGGTTCCGAACGTCACCTGGGCCGACGTGGGGGGCCTAGAAGACGTAAAGCAGCTCCTCGTCGAGGCCGTCGAGTGGCCCCTCGTCTACGGCGAGAACTTCAGAAGGCTCGGGATCGAGGCTCCGAAGGGGGTCCTCCTCTACGGCCCGCCGGGGACGGGAAAGACGCTCCTCGCCAAGGCCGTCGCCAACGAGTCCAACGCCAACTTCCTCACGACGAAGGGGAGCGAGATCCTCTCGAAGTGGTACGGCGAGAGCGAGCGCCACATCGCCGAGATATTCAGGAAAGCAAGACAGGTGGCCCCGGCGATCGTAGTCCTCGACGAACTCGACTCCCTCGCCCCCGTCCGGGGCGGGGGGACGGGCGAGCCCCACGTCACCGAGAGGATCGTAAACCAGCTCTTAAGTGAGATCGACGGGATGGAGGAGCTTCGGGGCGTGGTGGTGATCGCCGCCACAAATCGGCCCGACATCGTCGACCCGGCCTTGGTCAGGCCCGGCAGGTTCGACGAATTAATCATGGTCCCGGTCCCGGACGTTGAGTCCAGAAAGAAGATCTTCGAGGTCCACACCGGCAAGATGCCCCTCGCAGAGGACGTCGACCTGGCGAACCTGGTGAAGAGGACCGACCAGTATACAGGAGCCGACATCGCCTCCATCTGCAGGAAGGCGGGCCGCCTCGCCCTCCGGGAGAACATGAACGCCGCCGAAGTTCTTCAGAGGCACTTTCTCGCGGCCCTCGAGGACGTCGGACCCTCCGTCACCCCCGACACCATGAAGTACTACGCAAAGCTTTCGGGAGAGCTTAGGAAGAGGGGGTCGCGGGCTGTCGAGAAGGCGGTAGAGGATATGGAAGAAGGAAAGTAAAGGGCGATGGTACGGGCGAAGACGAAGACGAGGGACGAAAAACGGGATAGTAGGACAGGGCGCCTCCATCGTCCATGGATGGAGTGGCCATGTCCCCGCAAACGCGAATCGATCGAATCACTTTATCCGATCAATCCTTTGCGATCTTCTTTCCCACGAAGTACAGAAACCCTCCGCCGACGAGAACTCCTATCACAGCGGAAAGGATATAGGCGATGATGGCTCCTCGTGAGGACTCGTCGCCCTCGAAGGCGTAGTCGGGGAGGGGCGCCTTCTCCCAGAAGGACGAGAGGCTCTCAAGCCCCGAGGGGACGTACCCGAGCTTCTCTTCGATCTCCTCGTTTCCCCACTCGCCGAAGGTCTCTCCTGTGGCAAGAAGCCCCAGAGGGACGAGGACGATGAGGATCAATAGGCCTATGGCCATGTTTCGTATCGACTTTTCCATGAATCGTCACCTCAGGCGGCGGCTCCCGCCAGTCTCTTCGAGGTCGGCTGGTCGTACATCAGAAGGGTCGGGTCGGTCTTCTGGATGTAGGCGAAGATGAGGGCCGTCACTATCGCCTCCACGAAGCTGAAGAAGAAAACGTGTTCGGCCAGCATCGCGGGAAGGGCGATGTTGAGGCCGTAGGGCATGTAGAGGGGCACGCCGCTGGCGTCGGTGTGGAGGAGCGGCTGAATCCCGAACATGAAGCCTGTGAGGCCTGCGGCAAAAGTCAGGGAAACGTAGCCCGCGATTGCAGAGGCAGCGACCCTCTTTGACGATGTGATCTCGGAGCTTCCGCTAATGATCTTGTAGACGTAGTAGGCGGCAAAGGGCATCACCACCGCCATGTTGAAGCAGTTGGCGGCGATGGCTGTGATCCCGCCGTCCCCGAATATCAGCGCCTGGAGGATCAGGGCTACGGATATAGAGATGACCCCCGCCCATGGGCCGAGGACGATCCCCACGATCGCCCCGCCGACGGCGTGGCCTGTGCTCCCGCCGGGGATCGGCAGGTTGAACATCATTATGACAAAGGAAAATGCCGCGGCCAGAGCCAGGAGGGGGACCTGCCTGGTCCTCAGTTCCCGGCTGAGCCGCTGCCCAGCGTAGAGCCATATCGGGATCATGATGATCCACATGGCGACATAGGTGTATGGCCCAAGATAGCCATCTGGAATATGCATAACATCACCAGATCGTAAGTGATGATTTAGGGTATAAAAATCTATCGAATTCAACACAAACTGGGATGACTGTATTTTATAATATTATCAAATCAATCTATTGCCGTCTGTATTACAATAAATTAAAAACAACGATCAAACCTTGTCGTTTCAATCCAGGCTCAGCAGATCAAAGGTTGTAAAGGGGAAGCTTTCCCGCTTTCACTTTCGACTAAGGCAGCAAGGAACAAAAAGGTGAAATGGCCCAATGATCTCTCGTCCCCTCATCTCACCCTTTCGCCCTCCTGTGGCCCTGGTACTGAGGATGATAATGCTCATGATATACAGATCCGTGACGGTGCATGTGTTTGTGGATCAGGTTTGCGGAAAGAAGGAGGTCCAGGTCGCCGATGACGTCGCAGGAGCTTCTGTCGGCCTTTATTGTGTGGTCCTCGCCCATCACCACAGCTCTCTTGCTGATGTGCTCGACGGTGTCCAGGTCGTGGGTCGCGATGACGATCGTCTTTCCCGCCTTGCCCAGCTCTTGAAATAGCTCGATCAGCCAGAGCTGAGTTCTCGGGTCCAGGCCCGCCGTAGGCTCATCCAGGAGGAGGACCTCGGGGTTTGTGGCCAGGGCCGAGGCTATGCAGACCTTCTTCTTCTCGCCTCCGCTGAGGGTGTGGGGGGCCCGGTCCCTGAGCTTTGAAATCTCGATGAGGCCCATGACGTCCTCCACTCTATTTTTCACCTCGTCCTGGGTCATGCCGAGCTGGAGGGGGCCGAAGGCGATCTCGTCGAAGACCGTCGAGCTGAAGAGCTGGACGTCGGAGTTCTGGAAGACGAAGGCGACCTTTTTTCGGAAGTAAGTTCTAAACTCGCTCTCGGCGAGGGAGTCGAAGACCGCCTCCTCGACCGGTTTTCCGAAGGCATAAAACTCGCCGGAGGTGGGGAAGAGAAGGGCGTCTATGATGGATAGGAGGGTGGACTTTCCCGAGCCGTTGGTGCCTATGAAGGAGACCTGCTCGCCCTGGGATATCTGGAGGTTGATATCCTTCAGGGCCTCAAACTTCCCCAGGTATGAGTATGAAACGTCTTTGAGATCGAATATAATCGGCATCGTCGAAACCTCATGAAACTTCATAATCGGACGACGTTGAGAGAGACCATAATGAGGGTCAGGCTCAAAGCCAGGGCCGACCCGGCAGCGATGTAGTCTCGCCTTCGGATGTGGTAGTCGTGCATGATCCGGACGTCGCCGGAAAAGCCTCTGGAGACCATGGCCATGTGGACCTTCTCGCTCATGTCCAGAGACTTTATCAGCATGTAGCCTATCCTGCCCCCGACCCACCTCTGCTCGTCTCGAAGGCTCATGCTCTTTATCGTCCTGCTCTTCTTGGCTATGTGCAGATCCCGTATCATCTCCATGAAGAGGAATATGTAACGGTAGGCCATCGCCATGGTGAGGACGTACACTTTTGGGACCTTGAGGGACCGCAGCGACTTGAAGAGGAGCTGCTGGGGCGTGGTGAGGAAGAGGAGGACGACGGCCGCGACGGCTGTCGCCACCCGGAGGGTGAAGGTGACGGCGGCTCCGACCCCCTGTTTTGTGATGTAGATCGAGTCGGGCAGGGCGAACGGCCCGATATGGGCTCCGGGCGGAAGGTCTGCGATGTGATAGAGGGGGTCGCCGGGGAGGAAGACGTTGAAGATGACGGGGATGACGATAACCCCTGCAAAGAAGGGGACGAAGAGCCAGACCCTCTTAATGAAAAAGCCGATCCCGATTTTGCTCAGGTTGGCGAAGAGGAGGGTGAGAAGGTAGACGGCTGCGAGGAGGCGGAGGTCTTTTGTCACGGAGATGGCGAAGACTACGGCGAGGATCGATATCAGCTTCACCCGGGGGTCGAGGCTCTGGAGGAGGCCGTCTCTTCGGGTGTAGGTCTCGGTGACCATCGCCTCCTGGAAGAAGGAGAAGACGCCGTCGATCGTCTTTTTGACGAAGCTCGCCTTGGGCTTTTTCTTCTTTCCGCTTTTGCCTTCGGCGGAGGCGGGAGGGGCCTCAAAAAAGCTGCCTTCCGTCTCTTTCATCCAGTCCGGGATCACCTGATCACCTCGTCCTCTCCGACCGTCTCAAAGAGCGTAAAAACCGCCCTGGGCGAAAAGCCAACGTATCTCCTAACATCTCTCGATCGGTCATTGTCGTCTGTTCGTC
Source organism: Methanothrix sp. (assembly GCA_041548445.1). Classification (GTDB taxonomy): domain Archaea; phylum Halobacteriota; class Methanosarcinia; order Methanotrichales; family Methanotrichaceae; genus Methanocrinis. The sequence continues at coordinate 5,609 of JBFESM010000119.1, forward strand.
GTCAGTGGGATTTCTGATTAATAAAGGTTGTCACGTGTTATTAGTTGTTATTTACAAATAGTTGATTATGCCAAAGCTCGCCGAGCAGAAGGGCGGAAGGAAGTTTCCATCCGACCCGGCCAGGTCCCGCCGAGGGCCTCATCAAGACGAGAATGTTCCATCAAACGGTCAGATTCGCCGTTCGGGTCGAGATCCCGACGCCTCGGCGCCCGACCGCCCTCAATCCCACCCCATCCCGTACTCCACCCCGCATTCCATCAACGCCAGGAAAAGGTCACTGGAAGACTGCAAGGGCGATCATCATCACGAACATCCCGGCGATGAGGCCTATGTTGGTCAGGTGCTCGTCGCCGTAGTCGTTGGCGATCGGTATCAGCTCGTCAAAGCAGATGAAGACCATGATCCCGGAGACGAAGGCGATGGAGGCGGCGAGGACGAAGTCGTTGAGGAAGGGGAGGAGCACCAGGATCGCGATCACCGCCCCCAGGGGCTCGGTCATCCCGGCCAGAAAGGAGTAGAGGCACGACCTCCGCCGATCACCGGTGGCGCAGTAGAGGGGAACGGAGCAGGCGACCCCCTCAGGGATGTTGTGGATGGCGATGGCGATGGCGATGGGTATCCCGAGCCTCAAGTCGGCTATTGAGACCAAGGCGATGGCCAAGCC
>JBFESM010000120.1:0-6230 GCA_041548445.1 Methanothrix sp.
AGCTCGCCGAAGAGGGTCTCCTGGGTGAGCCAGATCTCCCTTCTCCCTGCCATGAAGAGAAGAGAGACGTAGTTCAAAACGTCGTTGTCACCAACATCGGAAAAGGTGACCCGATCCTCGGCCGCGAGCCTCTCGAAGATCGCCCCTCGAAGTGACCGGATCCGGTCCTCGATCCCCTCCTCGTGGGCCCGTTCCATCGCCTCCTCTACCGTGGCCTCGGGCCTCTCCCTCGTCCTTATGATTTTCCTATCTGCGACCGTCTCGGCCCTCTTCAGCTCCGATATCAGCTCGTCCAGGGTGACGGGCCTTCTCGTCCTCCTCCGGATGGGCGGGGCAGGGAGCCCCTCGACCTGTCGCCTCCTGAAGACGGGGACGTCGTCGAACTCGTCGAAGTAGTCATCTTCGGGCTCATCGTCACCCTCCTCGATCGAGTCGGACTTCATTCGGAGGAGGATGCTGGCGTAGAGGAGGGTTCTGCCGAGGGCCGGAAGGTCTCTATCCCCCATCGACTCGATCCTCTCCAGAAACTTCTCGGTCACCTGGGAGAGGTCGACGTCCCAGGGGTCGATCTCCCCTTTCCTCGCCAGGTCCAGGAGGACCTGGACCGGGTCCGGCTCCAGGCCGAAGGGGTCTGGAAGATCCGAGACTTCGACGATGGAGCTCAGTTCAGACACACTCCTGTTACGGTGGATATGTTGTTCTCCTGCATCGTCACTCCAACGATGTACTTCGCCTCCTGGATCATGGGCTTACGCAAGGAGACGACTATGAACTGCGCCATCTCGGCGATCCCCTTGATCAGCTTAGCCACCCTCTCGACGTTGGCTCCGTCCAGGAACATGTCGATCTCGTCCAGGGCGTAGAAGGGCGCTGGCCTGAATCTCTGGATCGCGAAGATGAAGGCGAGGGCGGTGAGGCTCTTTTCGCCCCCGGACATCGCCTCCAGGCGGTGGAAGGCCTTCCGAGCTGGCCTCGCCCTGATCGTCATCCCGCCGCTGAGGGGGTCCTCCTCGTTCTCCAAAATTAGTTCCCCCTCGCCCTCCGAAAGCCTGTGGAACGTATCCCTGAAGTTCTCGTTGATGCCGTCGAAGGCGGCCATGAAGGCCTCCCGCTTCATCTCCTCGTACCGGTCCAGTTTCTCGAGGAGATCTTCTCTCTCCCTCTGGAGGGTCTCTCTCCGGTCGCGGAGCGTCTCCCGCCGGTCGAAGACCCGGTCGTACTCCTCGATGGCCAACATGTTCACGGGCTCCAGCTCCTGCATCGACCTATCGAGGGCGTTGATCTTCCGGATTATCGTCTGGCTCTTGGGAGGCTCTTGTGAGACGTCGACACCGCAAGCCTCGATCTCGGCCCTGAGATCGTCGGCCGCGGACCTCATCTCCTGGGCAGCGCCCTCGGCCGCCGCGATCCGGGCCCGGATCCGGTCCAGCTCCCGGTCGGTGGAGTCGACCTCTCTGCCCTTGGCCATGGTCTTGTCGAGAAGCTGGCTTCTCGCACCCTTCAGGCCGGAGATCTCCTCCTCGATCTCCCTCTCCTTTCGGGCCAGCTCGGTGAGGGCGAGCTTTGCCTCTCCAACCCTTTCGGCCGCCGCGCTCTTCTTCTCGATGGCCGCTTTCTTCTTTCCCTCTCGCGCCTCTTTTCTTGCGGCAAGCTCGGCCTTTCGAGCCGAGCAGCTCTCTTCCCTCAATTGATCGCCGGTGATCTCTGCCTCGATCTCGGAGACCCTTCGCTCAAGCCCCCGGATCTCGCCCTCAAGGCCGTCGGCTAAGGCCGACAGCTCCGGGATCTCCGAGCCCTCCAGGCTCCTCTCAAGGACCCTCGCCCGCTCCTCGTGGCCCCTGGAGTCGGACTCCCGTTCTCTGATCTCCCGCTCGAGAGAGTCGAGCTTCTCCCTCACCTCGGCGGCCTCGGCCTTCATCTCGGAGAGCCTCTTTTCCCGGTCCTGGACGGACCGTTCGAGCCGGAGTTTCTGGCCCTCGATCTCCTCCAGCCTGAAGCCGATCTTTGTGACCTCTCGGCCGAGCTCCTCCATCTCCCTTCTGACGGCGGAGACCTCACCTTCGACCCGATCGAGCCTCTCGATCAGCGCCTCCCTCTCAGACTGAGCCAAAAAGACCTTCCTTGATGCCTCTTCGAGCTTCTGCCGCTCATCGGCGGCGAACTTGAGCCTGGACTTGAAGTGGCCCCCGGTCATGGCGCCCCCCTTCTCCACCAGGTCCCCGTCCAGGGTCACCATCCGATATCGGCCCATGAGCCTTCGGGCCGTCTCCAGGTCTTTCACCACGAGGGTGTCTCTGAAGACGTGCCAGAAGGCCGGAAGGAACCGGGGGTCGAACCCGACGAGGTTGAGGGCGTAGTCGACGACGCCCGAATCATTCGGAGCTGCCGGGGGCCTTCCAGACGGCATCTTGTTCAGGGGAAGGAATGTGGCCCTTCCCGCCCTCGACCTCTTCAGGCTCTCGATCGCCCGGGCCGCGTCCCCGTCGGTCTCGGCGACGATGCTCTGAAGCCTCGCCCCTGCCGCAACCTCAAGGGCCGTGGCGTGCTCCTCGCCGACATCGCCGAGCTCTGCTATCGTTCCGTAAAGCCCGGACAATTGGTTCTGGCTGATGGCAGACCGTATCGCCTCCACGGCCCTGCTGTAGCCCGACCCCTCTCCGGCGGACCGCAGGCTCGCCTCGGCCCTCGCCTTTTCCATCTGGAGCTTCTGGAGCCGCTCATCGACCGCGCCCATCTCGCGCCTTATCGATATCCTGACGGAATCGAGGTCGTCCCTCTCCTCTTCGATGGCAGAGATCCGGTCCTCCAGACCCCTCCGATCCCGGCTTATCCTCTCCTTCTCCCGGTCGAGGCCGGACATAGTCTCTTTTGCCTCGGAGATCTCGAGAGCCTCCTCCTCCTGCTCGATCGACCTTCTTCTCGCGGCGTCGAGGTGGCGGTCCCTCTCCCGCATCAGGTCGGCCACTCTCGACTTGGCCATTTCCCACTCCTTTTTGACAACGGAGAGCTTGTCTCTCAGCTCTGCGTACCGGGCGTCGGCCTGTGCGATCTTGTCCCTGTAACCTCCGAGGGTCTCCTCCCTCTCCTCGATCTCGGCGAGGATGCTCGCCTTTCGAATGGACCCGTCCCTGATCTTCGAGGAGAGAGCCTCCGCCTCCCGGCTGAGCCGGTCGGTCTCCAGGTAGTCGGACCTCTGTTCGGCCTCGATCTCAATGATCTCGGCGTCGGCCATCTCGATTTTGTTCTCCTCGGCCTCGATCTGGCCTTTCCTCTCCACCATCCGCCGCTTGACCTCGATCTGCTCGTCCTCGCCCTTGTAGGTGATCTCGGAGTTCAGCTCTTTCAGCTCTCCTTCGAGGTCCGACAGCTCGGCCCTCTCCCTATCCAGCTTTCCGGATAGCTCCTCGTCTCTTGCCCGAAGGCCCTGCCCCTCCCTATCTAAGTCGGCGAGGTCAGATTCCGCCTCTTTGAGCTTTGCCAAAAGCAGGAAGGCCTCCTGGCGGCGTTTCTCCTCCCGCTGGGCCTGGTAGGCGAGGGCCCTGTCCCTCTCCTCGGAGAGCCTCGATAGCTGAGATTCGACCTCCTCCAGGATCACGTCGCCCCGGTCGATCCTCTCCCTCACCACCTCCAGCTCCTCGAGGGCCTTCTTCTTCTTCTCGTCGAACTCGGCGACGCCAGCGATCTCGTCGATGATCCTCCTTCTTTCAAGAGGAGACATCTCGATGATCCTGGTGACGTCTCCTTGCATGACCACGTTGTAACCCTCGGGGGTGATCCCTGCCCTGGACAGGTGGTCGTGGATCTCCGTCTGGGTGCAGGGATTGCCGTTAAAATAGTAGATGCTCTGGTACTTGTTTTTGGTCAGCCTGACCTTCCTCGATATCTCGATGACGTCTTCGTCCACAGGAACGGTCCTGCTGGAGTTGTCGAACTTGACGGTCACCTGGGCAAAGTCAGGATTTTTGCCGTTGTCGCCGCGGTATATGAGGTCGGGGAGCCTTTCGGCCCTCATCGCCCTGCTGGACGAGAGGGATAGGGCGAAGAGAAGAGCGTCGACGACGTTGGACTTGCCGCTACCGTTGGGACCGGTGATGGCGACGAAGTCGTTGTGCAGAGGTATCACTACCTTCCTGCCGAAGGACTTGAAGTTCCTGAGCTCTATCTCCTTAATGTGCAACCTCGACCACCCTTTGCTACTCCGATCCAGTCCGGGACATCTCATAAAGCACCCGGCCCGAAATTCCCTCAGGGCCCCTTCTACCCCGAGAACCCCCTGGTCGATCTCTAACCGGAGAATCCTTTGTATCTTCTCATTAAAATACCTATTCAAGGCCCTATATTTCGTTTTCCCCGGGTTTCAGCGGAATTTTCCCTCATTCTCGAAGGCGGGACCGAGAGATTCTCGGTGTGCAGGCTGGCTTATGCACCTTTCCGGTCTTGGATCTGGCCGCCCCGATCGGGATGCTTCCAAAGACAGATTGATTAATTAATGAGGACCAACGAGGTGGCTTTAGAGGCTGGTTTATTGCTGGAGTTTTTGATCTTCGCCGTTAGCCTGGTCGCCCTCTACTACGGGGCGAAGTCGATCACCGAGAGCGCTGTCCACTTTGCCAAGGTCCTGGGCGTATCCGAGTTCGTGATAGGGGCGACGGTGGTCGCCTTCGGCACGGCCCTTCCGGAGTTTTCGACGTCTCTTGTGGCGATGCTGGTTGACGGGGGCAGGCCCGAGATCGCCGCCGGAAACGTCCTCGGATCGATCCTGGCAAACACCGGCCTCGCCCTCGGTGCTGCGGCGATGTTCTACGGAATATACATCGATCGGAAGATCCTGGAGACGGACCTGTCCTTCCTCCTCGCCTCGATGCTGGCGGTCTTCGTTGTATTCATCGACTTCAAAATTACCTGGATCGAAGGGATCTTCCTGATCGCGATCTACCTATCCTTCATCCGCCACGAGATCTCGGAGCACCGAAAGAGCGAGTCGAAGGGAAGCGAAAAGTTCAGGCCTCGGTACCTCGCCCTCTTCCTCGTCGGGATAGTGATGCTCTCGGTCGGCGCGAGCTACATGATCGAGGCGATCAGGACGATCTCCGCCACCCTGGGCCTCTCCGAGGCGGTGGTGGCGGTGGTCCTTCTCGCGTTGGGAACCTCCCTTCCCGAGATCAGCACCGCCATCGTCGCCGCCAAAAACGGACGGGGCGACATTGCCATGGGAGACGTCCTGGGGGCCAACACCTTCAACGCCCTGATAATCCTCGGGGTCTCCTCCCTGGTTCAGGACGTGGCCGTGAACGAGGCCTTCGTCTCCACCACCCTTCCCGTCGTCGTTTTGATCAGCCTCCTCCTCGGGTTCATGGTCCTGGGAAACAGGATCACCAGGTTTGAGGGAAGCATGCTGGTGGCGATATACTTCCTGGAGATCATCACGATACTGACGATCCTATGAAAAAAAGTCGGGCACCGTAGAAAAATTGTGGTTCGAGCTGAAGTTCGAGCCCGGCGATTTCTAGCTCGATATTATCTTCTGAATTAACGCCATCATACCCGGCTTTCCGCCTTCGCCAGAAACCGATGGTTGGGGCGGCGTGCACATGCCCAGGGACCCGAACATCTCCTTGTTGAACCGGTCGGTGATCTCGTCGAAGATCCTCTTGTAAGCGACGCAGTGGGGATCGACGCCCAAAAGCTCGCCTCCGGAAGGTGCTATGGCGTTGTAGGGGCATCCGCCCCGGCAGTATCTGATGTGTCTGCATCCCTTGCATTCCCGGTCCACGTACTCCTTGAACTGGCGCATCCGCTTTCCCGCTTCGGATTTGGCGAGATCGTCTTGGCTTGGCCGGTCGCGGACGTTGCCCATGATCCACTCTGGCATCCCAACAAACCGATAGCACGGATAGATGCTACCGTCGGGACCTACCGCAAAGGTGTCTTCCATGCAGTCAACGTAGGTGCAGACGGTTCCCCGGCCGGTGAAGACGCATCTGCAAAGGTCATTGATGTTCCTGATCTCGATCTCGTTCATATTTTCAAGATATTTGTCCAATAGATAGACAAGCAGCTCACCATACTTTTCGGGGGCAAGAGCCCACTTATCAGGGTTGTCGTCCTTCAGGGATGGGAGGGCTGGATGAAGCTTGAAGGTGAGACCGTTCTCCAGGAAGAAGTTGACGATATCCTCCTTGAAATCCACAGAGTAGGAGGTGAAGGTGCAGATGAACTGGACGGAAAGG
>JBFESM010000121.1:0-6204 GCA_041548445.1 Methanothrix sp.
CTCGGACCTGGGAAGATACGATGAGGCCCTGGACTGCTACAACAGGACGATCGAGATAAATCCGGATCACGCCAGCGCATGGAACAACAAGGGGGCCGCCCTCTACAACCTCGAAAGGTACGAAGAAGCCGTGGAGAGCTACGACAGGGCGCTCGCGATAAATCCGGGCTTCGCCGACGCTAAAAGGAACAGGGCGGCGGCTTTACGGAAGATCGACGAGGCGTGAGAGAGGAGGCATCTCTCCGATCTCGTGCGATCTTCGGGTCCAGCTTGTAGACTTTTGTTTCCCGGCACCGCATGGCTGCGAGCGGAAAACCCTTTTATAGAAGATCAAATAGTCAGATCCTGAGAAGGAGGCAATTTATGGCAGGATTAGGTGGACAGCCGATATTGATTCTAAGAGAAGGTTCTCGCAGAGAGCGAGGAAAAGAGGCCATGTCTAACAACATCATGGCAGCCAGAGCCATAGCAAAGGCGGTGCGAAGCACTCTCGGGCCTCGAGGCATGGACAAGCTCCTCGTCGACACCATCGGAGACGTTACGATAACCAACGACGGCGTGACCATCCTCCGGGAGATGGAGGTGGAACACCCCGCCGCCAAGATGCTGGTGGAGGCCGCAAAAGCCCAGAACGACGTTGTGGGCGACGGGACCACCACTGTCGCGATATTGGTAGGAGAGCTTCTCAAGAGGGCGGAGGAGCTTATTGATGAGGGCGTCCACCCGACGATGATCGTCCAGGGGTACAGGATGGCCGCCGATAAGGCGGTCGAGGTTCTGGAGGGTATGGCCATGAAGGTCTCAACGAAGGACAGAGACCTATTGGAGAAGATCGCCCTCACCGCCATGACCGGAAAGCTCGCAGGGGCTCCCGACGTCAAGATCGCAAAACACGCCGTGGATATGGTGCTGGCAGTGACCGAGGTGACCGACGAGGGCAAGAACGTCGTCACCATCAGGAACGTCATCCTGGAGAAGAAGGCCGGAGAGAGCATGGAAGACTCCGAGCTCTTCCAGGGGATCATAATCGATAAAGAGCGGGTCCACTCCAACATGCCAAAGAAGATCGAGAACGCCAAGATCGCCATCCTCGGAACCCCCCTCGAGGCCAGGGACACCGAGACGAAGGCCGAGATCTCCATAACATCCTCAGACCAGTTCAAGATCTTCGCAAACCAGGAGAAGGAGGCGATCAGGAAGGTGGTGGACAAGGTGATAGCCACCGGAGCGAACGTCGTATTCTGCCAGAAGGGGATCGAGGACCTGGCCCAAAGCTACCTCTCAAAAGCAGGGATCATGGCCTTCCGCAGGATCAGAAAGACCGATCTCAAGAAGCTGGCACGAGCCTCCGGCGGAAACATCGTCACAAACCTCGACGAGATGACTCCGAAAGATCTCGGTCACGCGGACCTGGTGGAGGAGAAGAAGGTGAGCGGAGCCCACATGACATTCGTCACCGGCCTTGCCAAGGAGGGGACGGTATCGCTCCTCCTTCGCGGCGGAACCCAGCAGGTCGTCGACAGCCTCGAGAGGGCCCTGGACGACGCCCTCCACGCCGTCGCCGCGGCCGTCGAGGACGAAACTCTCGTTGCTGGCGGCGGAGCCCCCGAGATCGAGCTCTACCTCAAGCTGAGAGAGTACTCCGCGAACTTCAAGGGCAGAGAGCAGCTCGCCGTCGAGAAGTTCGCCGATGCGATGTCCGAGATCCCAAAGGCTCTGGCCGAGAACGCCGGCTTTGACGCCATAACCAAGCTGACGGACATGAAGAGCAGCCACGAGGCCGGCATGAAGACCGGCGGCCTGAACACCCTCGACGGAAAGGTCGTGGACATGTGGGCGATGGGGGTCGTCGAGCCCCTGCGAGTGAAGACCCAGGCGATCAAGTCCGCCACCGACGCCGCAAACCTGATCCTCAGGATCGACGACGTAATCGCCTCCAAGAGGACCGAGCAGCCCCCTGCCGGCGCAGGGATGGGTGGCATGGGCGGGATGCCCGGCGGAATGTGTGGAATGCCTGCTGGGATGCCACCAGGCATGGGGATGCCCCCAGGGATGATGTAAAAAAGCCTGTCCGGGGATCGGCCCCTGCCCTCCCTTCGGGGCACGAGCACGGGGCCGATCTGCTATGCAAGCTCGAAGATGGAACGGCTTTCGCCCGGCCCAAGAGGGCGAGGATCCGATATCGAATTCGACCTGATCCGCCTCCGCATCAAATCGACCCGGAAAAAAGCGACGGGACTGGATCCGAAAATGCGCCTCTTCCCGGCCCGTCTTCGAATTTCTTTTTCGAACTTCTTTTTTAGGCTGGTTTGCAATCAAGAGCAAAAATTGAGATTTGGGCTTAAGCCCCGCTTCACTTGAACTCCAGGACGCCGTCGGAGGTGGAGTAGAGCTTCTTTCCCTTCATGATCCCGTATCCGAGAAGCATGGCCAGCCCCGAGCAGAGGACGACGATCCCCATGACCAGAAGATCGAAGTTGAGGGCGGTCTCGATGCCCGCAAACCTGGCCAGGTTGGGTGAAACTAAAAGGGAGATTCCTGTCATGGAGAGGAAGAGGCCGCTGGATAGACGCCTCTCAAGCCTGAGGTCAAGAGACTCCTCTTTGGCCTGCTCGGCCCCGCCTCTTTCCAGCATGTACATCTTCTTCTTGTGGTCCAGGTAGTAGACGAAGGCGAGGAAGGGTATTCCTTCCATGATAAGCAGGAGGACGGGCCAGTCTGTCACGATCTCACACCCCTGACCGCATATCTCGGTTCCCGTAAATAATCCTTTCGCACGACTTTTCAGATATGTAATAACAATAGATGTATGGGCGAGAATGTTACAGGAGCCGTCTCGGACGGACAATGAAAATAAATTCGAGATGGGGGTAAAAAACTGAAAATTTGACCACGATGCTCCCGTAGTCGCCGATTGGCAGGGCCCTCATCATGAAGCCCATCCTCCACCACCTTCTGGCCAGGCCCTCCACCACCCTCTCGCCGAAGCTGATAGATCAGGTCTTCGGAAAGGTAGGCCGGGATCAACGAGATCGGGATGGCCGTCATGATGGTGGAGCAGAACGCCAAGAAGGCTATCGCCAAAAGCGATTGGGGCTAAGTGCTGGTGATGGGAAAAAACCGTTACGGAGGGCCGAGAAAGAGCCTTCAGGAGGACGCCGACGTGAGGGGGCTGTGCCTGGGAGGGTAAGAAGCTTTTCTTTTCGGCCTACAAACAAAAAAAGCCAGTGAAAAAGAGGGTGGGGCCCAATTGCTCCCTTACTCCCTAAGCAGTTGTTCCGCACTCGGCCTTCCCGCAGTTGGCTCCGATGACGATCTCGTTTCCGATGGAGGTCTTGATCCGCCACATGGGCTCATCCACCGCTGGAGTCAAGGGCATGCTGAGGCTCATATTCACGAAGGTGTCGCCGCAGTTCATCGACTGCATGATGGCGATGGCCTCCTCAAAGTCCACCATGTATCTGTCAAAGGACTGGACTCCCAGAAGACACTGGTCCTCCACGGCCTCAGTCATCCCGATCAGAGGGTCCTGGGCGACGTAGTAGGTATAGCATTTTCCGTCCTCGTCCCTGTAAGTGACGTCCCATCCCAGGACGTCCTCGGCGGTCTTCCCGGCGGAGTTGTTGATCCGGGCGACCTTTGAGATCAGACCCTCAAACTCGATGGCGGGCTCGCATCCATCCGTCAGCGTCCATCTTCTGCACATGCCAGCCTCGCAGTCTCCGTCGACGTAACTCTGCTCGCCGCATTCAGAGCAGTCGTCGAAGATGCAGACCCCGTACTCTGCGGTCCAGGTCCCCATATTCTCCTCCCGGACTTCACATACACATTCTTCGACGGGGCACTGGGTACAGGGCTCTGGTGGGGGCAGAACGGCCGAATCGTCTGTACCCATCTCCTCTGCCAACGCTGGCGCCGCGAGAAGGGCCAACGCGAAGAATACAATTTTCGATATGTTCACCAAATTCACCTCTGCACATAATGAATATGTTATAGTATATATATCAATTGTCGAAATCAATTTTTTAATTTATAGTATAATTTACTGTATATTTTTTATTTGAGGGGCTTTGGCTGGATGACTCTGGATACCTTGAAGGAATATGTGGACGACGAAATCAGTTTCGATCTAAATCACCGTAAATCCGAAGATCTTGGCCGCATCCACCCTCAGATATCCTGCAAAGGAGCAGTTTCATATATTTTAATTAGTATATGTTAGCCTTGTATATTGGTTTTGATCGGTGGCAGCCCCATAGAGATATAAAAAATTTTATTTTAATATGTTTTGAGCTGGACCGGCGTGATTCTGATATGATTTGTTACTACTGATCCAGTCTAAATATCATTTTTATTTTTATCGAAACTTTTTATCGAAACGTTCATGGCCTCAAAAGCCATCCATGCTGATGAAAATAGGCGGTCGTGCAGACTTATTTACATGCCAATACCCCGCTATCTTGCTAGCGGGGTGCGCCGCCGAAAAGAAAAGTAAAGAAAAATAGGGGGAGTTCCGGTCTTCAGGCCCCCCTGATCTGATCACGCCGGGGCCATCTGGGCCGGAAGCCCGCAGGACGCCTCTTTCACTACCGATATCCTGTCGATCGAAGTTGGGGACACAGGCGAAAACGCCCTCAGGTAATTTACTAGGGCGTCCAGGTCGGAGATGCCGCAGGTACGATCGACCCCCTCCTTGAAGGCGATGAAGCCGTCTCCGCCCTCCGCCAGGAAGCAGTTTGCGGCAACCCTGTAGGTTCCATCAGGGTCTATGGGGGTGCCGTTGATCTTTATGCTGGAGATCTCGACCTTGTTTGCCGTGGGGGCGGACTCGCTCCAGGCGTAAGTGAACCCCTCGGAGACCTGAAGTATGCGCTTCTTTCCTGGGTCCGGGTTGTCAAACTGCTCTTCGAGGATGGAGTCGATCTGCAAGCCCGTCAGGTTCATCACGATCAGGCTGTTGTCGAAGGGCTGCACATTGAAGGCCTCCTGGTAGGTCACTTCGCCGGGCAGCTCATCTCCCATGGTTTTGTCGAAGAGGATGTTGGTGCGGATTCCGCCGGGGTTCATGAAGGCCACAACCGCGCTCTCGTTGCAGGAGGTGGCATAGAGCTGAGCATCGGCGATCAGATCGCCCAGGGCCGATTCTCCCGATCCGGTCGCGTTCCTCGTAATGTCAGCGGTGATCGAGCCGACGACCTCGTTCGCCAACGGTCCCATCAAATCGGCGTATTTCTCCAGGAGCTCAGAGATGGCCTGGTCTTTGGGAACGTCCCTGGTAACAGCCACGTTCTTCGCCCTGACTTCGACCACGTCCCTGGTCGTCGGGCTGATGATTAGATCGATGTCCTTTATGAACTTCCCCTGGCATCCGGCCTGGGTCACGAGCCGTCAGTCTATCGTTGTGATGTAGGCCTGGTGGCTGTGGCCCGTGATGAAGAGGTCGACCTCATCGTCGGTCCGGTTAACGATATCTTCGACCGGCTCGCAAGGCCCCATCCCCTCGTCGGGAAGTCCCGTCGAAAGGCCGCCGTTATGGACGAGGACCACCATCGTCTCGACGCCCTGCTCTTTTAGAACCTCGACGCAACCGTTGATCGCATCAGCCTCGTCGATGAACTTTAGCCCCTTCACCCCCGAAGGCACCACTATCGCTGGAGTGCTCTTCAAAGAGACGCCGATAAAGGCCACCGGGACCCCTTGAACGCTGCGGATGGCGTAGGGCGGAAAGAGCGTCTCATTCGTCGTCTCGTTGATGACGTTCGCGGTGAGGTACCTGAAACCCGCCCCCACAAACCGCTCATCGTCCTGACATCCGGTCGTCGGATGGCAGCAGCCGTACTGCATCCGCAAAAGCTCACAAGCCCCCTCGTCGAACTCGTGGTTTCCGGCGGCGGAGTAATCGAAGCCCATCATGGAGAGGGCCTTGATCGTCGGCTCGTCATGGAAAAGGGCGGAGATAAGGGGGCTTGCGCCAATGTTGTCTCCAGCCGAGACAAGAATTGTATCGGGGTTAGTCGCCTTCAACCCCTTGATATGGGTTGCCAGATACTCGGCGCCGCCGGCCGCCACCTGGACCAGTTGGCAATTGCTGTCGTAATATACCGCCACGTTCCCCTGGGGCGGTTCCAGCTGGCCGTGCAGATCGTTGATGGCGAGGATCTGGACCTCCAGGGTATCGTTCTCCAACGGGTCTGGAGAAGACGA
>JBFESM010000122.1:0-6190 GCA_041548445.1 Methanothrix sp.
GAGGACCCGGTCGCCGGAGGCGATGAGGCTCACGCTGAGGGATTCGCCCTGGTGGAACTTTGTTGCGATCCGGTCGTCTAGATTTTCCGGCAGCTTTTCGACAAGCTCCATCCTCTCGGAGCCGCAGCCGAACCGTGGCTTCAGGACGAAGGGGCCATCGTCATTCGAATCGGCGATCTCGACGACGGGAACGCCCGCCTCTTCTAGACGGAGGGTGCAGGCGAGCTTGTCGGCAGAGAGCCTCGCAGCGGCCGGGGAGCAGCCGAGGTTGATTGTGTTGCCTTCTTCAAAGAGTTCCAAAAATCCGGGCAGAAGCTCGTCGGGAGCGATCACGAGGCCCGCGGTTGCCTCTAAATATTCGAGGAGATCCTCGAAATCCACCTCGCCATTGATGTGAAAACCCTCTCCCGCGCCGATGGTGGGCCCCGCCGTCGGGTAGATGACCTGGTGGCCGAGCCGCTCGAAGCTTCGGGCGAGGATCGAGAGCATCGCCCTCCCCTCCACCTGGTAGGTCCCCGGAAGTCCCGTTGCCACGGCGTACTCGGCGATCAGGATCTTCATGATCTTCTCATCTGCTCGGGATCTCTGATTGGCATCTCAGTACTGCCTAGCGAGAAGGGCGCACTTCTCGGTCTTGGCACCGCAGACGATGCAGCTTCCCTGATACGTTTCTTGGGAGCGCCAGGGCTCGCCGAGAACGGCCGCGCCGACCTCGTCCTCGATACTGTGGCCGCACTCCTCCGAGCCGCACCACCCGACCCGAGCAACGCCAGCCTGCGTCTGCTCCCTCGCCTCCTCGACCGTCTCGCAGTCCTTCACCTTGCTCTCCTGGAAGGCCTGGGCCTTGGCCAGCATCGCCTCGTGGAGGTCGGCGGCCTCCGCCTCGATCGTCGTCTGGAGGTCGTCCAGGGGGACAGTCAGCTTTTTGCCGTCGCGCCTTGCCAGGACCGCAACCCCGTTCTTGATATCCCGGGGCCCGATCTCGATTCGGATGGGAACGCCCTTCAGCTCCCACTTGTAGAACTTGGCCCCCGGCCTCTCGTCGCTCTCATCGATGGTAACTCGCATCCCGGCGGCTGCGAGCTTAGCCTTGAGGTCCCGGCATACCTCCAACGTCGCCTCCTTCTCCTTGATGAAGAGGATCGGGACTATGACCACCTGGACCGGAGCCACCGACCAGGGCAGGACGAGCCCTCCGTCGTCGCCGTGAACAGAGATCAGGGCGGCGATACACCTCTCAGAGACGCCGTAACAGGTCTGGTTGGCGTACTCCTGCTCGCCAGCCTCGTTCTCGAAGGTGATGTCGTAGGTGGTGGCGAAGTTCGTCCCCAGCAGGTGAGCCGTCCCTATCTGGAGCGTCCTTCCGTCCGGCATCACCGTGTCGAGAGCGATGGAGTAGTCGGAGCCTGGGAACTTGTCCCAGGAGGGCCGCTTGGCGAAAAGGAAGGGTATGGCGAGGCGCCGGTAAAACTCGGCATAGATGATGAGGGCCGCCTCCACCTGCTCGGCCGCCTCCTCCCATGTAGCGTGGACGGTGTGCGCCTCCTTGAAGGAGGTGATCTCCCGCAGCCTTATGAGAGGGCGCGTGTGCTTCGTCTCGTACCTGAAAGTGTTCACGATCTGGTAGATCTTGAGGGGCAGGTCTGCATGGCTTCTCACCCAGAGCTTGAAGATCGGGTATATCGCCGTCTCGCTCGTCGGCCGGAGGGCGAGCTTGATGTCGAGGGGGCTTGTCCCGCCGTGGGTCACCCAGTAGACCTCGTCCTCGAATCCCTTGATGTGCTCGGCCTCCTTCATGAACTCGGTCTCGGGGATCAGGAGAGGAAACTGGGTCTCCTGATGATCGGGGTCGAGCAGCTCTCTCATCAGGTCGTAGACGTTCCTTTTCAGGGCGAAGCCGGAAGGGTACCAGACGCACATCCCCTTGACAGGATACCGCACGTCGATTATCTCTCCCGCCTTCAAAAGTTCGTGATACCATTCGCTGAAATTTTCTTTGCTCGGTAGTTTGGACTCGGTCATTACATCACCGGCGATGATTGTGAATCAACAAAGGGTTGGATGAAAGGTTGAATGAGAACCGGAGTTATGAAGGTCTCGATGACGGCCGCTATGAAGAGGAGGAGAACAACCCAACGGAGGAGGCGTATCGCAGCCAAGAGCTCGCCCCCCAGGTCGCCGTCCCTTCCAAGTAGAGTCAGGATCATGAGGTGGCCGAGCCGAAACCCGACGCCGATGCAGACGAGAACCGTGGGTAGCTCGATTATGCCGTGGGGCATGATTGCAACGATCACGAAGGCAGGCCCGCCGGCCAGCATCGCCTGATGGACGACAAGCCCCACCACCAGCCCGTTCATGACGACCACGATGAATGGGACTATCCCAAAGCCCACCCCCAGGAGGAGGGCCATCGTCGAGGCGAAGAGGTTGTTCAGGAATATCGCCATCATCATCTTGGGCGGGGAGAGGTCCAAAATCCACTGCAGCTTCTCCGCGACGTCTCCAACGTAGGTTGCGGCCAGCTCCGGGTTTCGAACTGAGGCAACAAACCCGAGAGCTGCCGTCGCAAGGAAGAGGTAAACGGACAGGAGTATGTAGGGGCGGATGGACCTGAGGTACGCAGCGTCTTCTTTCCAGTTCAAGCGAGATCTCCTCCCCTTTCACCCTCCCGCATTATATAAGATTCTGGCGATTTTCCCGGGACTTGCCAGTGGTTCAAAAGACAGCTAGCCGGCCCAGGCTCCGGCCAGGTAGCTGGCCCCGAAGAGGACGAGAAATGCCCCGCAGAGGGCGAGGGTCCTTCTGTAGTTCGCCTCGGAGAGGAGAGTCCTTCCCCGGTCCAGGCTCGTCGAGACGAGGGTATACCAGCCGAAGTCCGCACCCCAGTGGCCGATCATGAAGATCATGGCGAAAACCAGGCTCTCTCGAAGCTCCGCCAAAACCAGGGCGGACCCGACGGATAGCCACCAGATCCAGAAGTAGGGGTTTGCGACGCTGGTCAGGGCTCCGGCAAGGTACGGGTTTGAGGTCGCGCCCTTCTGAGATATCTTCAGGGTGGCGGTTTTGCTTCCCTTCAAAGTGAGAAGGCCAAAGAGGATCAGGGCCGACCCGCCGACGGCGGCGACGATGCTGGTCTCTTCCTCTGCGACGGTGGCCAGCCCCTTGACGATGAGAAGGAATATCACCACCTCGGAGAGGGCGTGGCCCGCCGCCACCTTCGGCCCCATCGTCCACCCCCTCTGAAGGGATGAATTTATGGTGGCCACCAGAGTTGGGCCGGGCGCGAGGGCGCCGGTCAGCCCTATGGTGAAGGCCAAAATCAGGGTCCCGATAGCCCCTTGCATATCCATCATCCACCACTTCTATGGTATCTGAACCTTTCGACCTGGAAAGAACGTATGAAATCCGGACAAATATGGATCCAATCCTGTTTTTAATCGGTTCAGATCGAGAACTTATCGGACCACCTCTGAAAACGTGCTCTTGAGCCAAAAAAGATTGAAATCGAGGAGAAAAACAGGCGAAGAAGAATTACGCCAGGATAAACGGCGGAAAAGCGTAATGGACCGGTCGGGATTCGAACCCGAGGCCTCTACCATGCCAAGGTAGCGATCTACCCCTGATCTACCGGCCCTCTGAGCGGGGCATATGCAGACCTATCAAATAAAGATGTCGGTGCTCCGGCCGCGATGCGACAGGTAAAGCTTCGCCCACCGCTACTTCTTCAGGGTGGACTGGACCGTCTCCACCGCCGTGACGACGTTTCTTCCCCAGCGGATCCCGTTCAGGACGTCTTTGACCGTCATCTCCTCCACCTTCGGGTAGTTCAGAAGCTTCTCGTAGTCCTTCGTGACGGCGTAGTTGTAATGGCCGTAGGCCACCGTCACGCCGTAGGTTAGGAGCTTGTGGGCCCGTCGGGAGGAGGTGTAGACCGCCTGATCTGGGTCGTAGACGGCGTCCGCCCCGATCTTGAAGAGCTTCACCGAGAGGTCGTAGTCGTCCAGAAGGGATATGTCCCTGTGGCCGCCCGTCTGCAGGTACGTCTCTTTTCTCATGGCCATGTTGGAGCCGATCATGTAGCAGAAGTTGAAGGCTTTCAGAAGCTTGTAGGAGCTTCGCACCGCCCTCAGAATCTCGGTTCTGAGGTCCCTGTCCTGGAACATCACGGGCCCGGTGCAGGCCTCGTGCCGCTCAAGGTTTTGACTTATGACATCGAGCCAGCCTCTGGGAAAGGCTGTGTCGGCATCGGTGAAAGCGATGATCCGGCCAGACGCGACCTCGGCTCCGTCTCTCCTGGCCCCGCCGATCCCAGGGTGAGTCTGGACGATCACCCTGTCCGCATACACCTCCGCGATCTCGATGGTCCCGTCATCTGAGCCCCCATCGACTACTATGATCTCGTAGCTCTCTATTCCCATGGATTGGCTTGCAAGGGACCTCAGGGTCCCCTCTATCTGCTCCACCTCGTTCAGCGCGGGAACGATGACTGATATCATTCAACATACCTCTGACCGAATAGGTCGGATAAACCATCAGATATAGGGCCGAAGCTGCTGCCACCACCAGAGAAAGCTGGTAGAAGCGAGCCGTTGCGAAGACGAATACGAGGGAGAGGACTGCAAGGCCGCCCAGCATCAGGAGGCCGCTCTTCTCTCCGATCCTCGTCACTGTGGTGGTGGTCGACCCCAGATCCTCTGCGTAATCCACTATCTGATGGGCTATCAGTGCTTCGCATCCGACTATAAAGAAGAGCAAAGATATCAAGATTATCCCTCTGGAGGGGTCTCCTCCACAGAGCAGAAAACCGGAGAGGAAGGGCAGCGCGCCGAACATCAGGCCATGGCTGACCGCATCCACCAGGTAACGTTCCTTGAGCCGAATGCAGCTTGCGGAATAGGCGGTAAAGATCAGCAGGTTGATCACGACGAATAGTGCGCCCATCAGGTCCAGGCGGATGGAGAGGATCAGGGGGATCGAGACCAGGGCGAACATGAGCAGCATGACACCTCTCTCATCGACCTTTCCCGCGGCCAGAGGGTTTGTTCCGGACTCCACCTTGCGGCGGTGTTGCCTGTCGATCTCGGCATCGAAATAGTTGTTGACGACAAAGGCGTAGCTTATGAGGCAGATATATGCGATCAATACAAGCAACGTCTGCACCCTGCCCCCTCCGGCCAGATAGGTCCCCACCAGCGGAAATAAAGGATAGAACTTGATCCAGTCTTTGATGCGAAGCATTCTCAGGTAATCGATCATCTTTTGTCTCTCTCCCCGGTTGAGGGGACTGAATTCCCGTACACCCTTATCTACCTTTTCGAATCCTTCTGCTGCATCTTGGGAACGCGCCCCAGATATCTCATCGGGATATTTGGATTCTCATCTTTTCCTGGTTAAATTTTTATAGATCGTTCATCTAAAACGTATTCTAGAATCATGAGATCATCGTCTTTCCTATTGGTCTGTTCTGTGATCCTGTTTGCCACAGCCTTGGCCGGGGCGGAGGACGATGGCTACCTTGAAGTCATCGGATCTGCCGGGACCATGACCGGTGCCAACTACTCCGAGTACGGGTCGGCCTTCGAAGAGTTCATGGCCAGCGCTCCAGGAGAACGAAACCTATCTTCCTATCCAGACTACCTGGTCGACTTTCTGGAGGAAAGCCCAGAGCCGCAGGTGACGAACTACAGCCTCTATTCTCCAGCCTTCGAGAGTTTCATGAACCTGAGCACAGAAGCTCGTCTGAACCTATCATCATACCCCGATTATCTGAGCCGGTTTTTGAACCAGAGCCCCGAAGCTGTTAGGACGAACTACAGCCTCCGCTCTCCCGCCTTTGAGGACTTCATGAACCTGAGCACAGAAGGCCGCCTGAACCTCTCGTCCTACCCCGATTATCTGAGCCGGTTTTTGAGCCTATAGGCTCGATACAGCCCGAAGAAGCCGAATTCCGCCTTTATACGGCCTATCAAAATGCCAAATCCAAAAATGCGCCGAAAATAGTTGCACATTCAAGTCATATGGACACAGCAGGTGAGATTATGTTGAACCGAGAAATGTCAATTGGACGATGGCTTTTATCGATCTCGGCCCTGGTGATTCTGGCCGCGACGACGGCAAATGCTGCCGATTACGAGATCTATGAGATGATCGACGGAGCGAACATCCTGGGCGGCGAGGCCCCGCGCCTGGC
>JBFESM010000123.1:0-6148 GCA_041548445.1 Methanothrix sp.
CATCTGGGGTACAGAGGATGAGAGACCTTTTCGAGTTTGCAGACGAACTTGGACCGACCAAGATAATCCACGTCTATGAGCCGTCCGACGGCCTCAAGGGCGTACTGGTGGTGGACAATGTGGCACGGGGACCAGCAATAGGTGGTCTCAGGATGGGGCCCGAAGTCAGCTGCGAAGAGTGCGTGAGGCTTGCTCGGGCGATGACCCTCAAGAACGCGGCCGCAGACCTTCCCCACGGCGGCGGCAAATCGGTGATATTCGGTGACCCGAAGATGCCGAAGAGGGAGAAGGAGGAAAAGATCAGGGCCATGGCCTCTGCCCTCAGGAACGTGGAGGAGTACATCTTCGGCCCGGACATGGGGACCGACGAGGAGTGCATGGCCTGGGTCAGGGACGAGATAGGCAGAGCAGTGGGCCTACCTCGCGAGGTGGGCGGGATACCCCTCGACGAGATCGGGGCCACGGGGTGGGGCGTCTTCCATTCGACGGAGGTGGCCCTAGAATACCTCGACTTCGATCTGGAGGGGGCGAGGGTGGCGGTCCAGGGGTTTGGCGCCGTCGGGAGGCACTCGGCCCGCTTCCTCTCGGAGAGGGGCGCCGTCCTGGTCGGGGCGGCCGATTCTTGCGGAACCGTTTTTGATCCAAAGGGGCTGGACGTAGGCGAGCTGATCGATCTGAAGGGAGCGGGAAAAAGCGTGGTGGATTATCGGGGAGGAGCGAAGCTGGACCGGGAGGCGATCATCGACGTGGAGTGCGACATCTGGATCCCGGCGGCAAGGCCTGACGTGATAGATGAGGGGAACGTGAACAGGCTGAAGACGAAGCTGGTGGTCCAGGGGGCCAACATCCCCATAACCGCCGGGGCGGAGAAGCTCCTTTCCGAGAGGGGCATCCTCTCGGTTCCCGACTTCATAGCCAACGCCGGCGGGGTGATATGCGCGGCAAACGAGTACCGAGGCGCCTCCCGAAAGGAGACCTTCGATGCGATCGAGGAGAAGATCCGCAAAAACACAAAAGAGGTTATTGAGGCGGCCTATGAAGAGGAGAAGCTGCCGAGGGAGGCGGCTTTCGACATGGCGGTCGGAAGGCTCAAAAGGTGCATGGGCTACCGCAGATGGTCGCTATTCTCCTCCGCGCCCGGATTTCTGTAAAGGGCTCCTTTTGTGCAGGAGATTTCAAAGATCAAAGATCGAGAGGGTACCGCTCTCTGATATCCCTCTCGTTCATCATCTCAATGCCGATCTCGGCCAGGGCCTCTGATATCCTCTTCTTCTCGGCCGAACGGAGGGACTTTCGGTCGAGGTAAGCGCCGAAGGCTCCAGACTTCCGGGCCGCCTGCTCGACCAACTCAAAATCGAGGTCTGCAACCTGGTAGTTGGAGAAGAGGTGCCCGAAGGCGATCTTCGTATCGATAAGAAGCCGGTTCTGGCGGTTGACGTAGTGCCCCCCACCAAAGCCGAGAAAGGCGGGCACCAACAGATCCTCAAGCCCCAATATCGACCTTGCCACTGCATTCCCCGCCTCTGGGTTTGACCACTCAGTCTCGGTGCTTCCGATCTCCGCGAAGAAGGAGGGCGTCGATAGGTCGGTGGGGCCGTGATGGGTCGCCTCGACGGTGATTTCAAAACCCTCGATATGCTCATCTTGCAGGTTCAAGATGAAGGACTTGAGGACGCCTGGAGCCGCAGCTGCCAGCTCTCTGGACGCGCCACCCATGACCGCTTCACCACAGTTTCCCGTAAAGTGGCCGCATAGACGGGGAGTTCCATCTTTTGCCTGGTGTCTAGAGGCGAAGACGAGCAGCTTGGGAGATAGGCCCATCTCCTTCAGCCGTTCTTCTGTGCCCCGCAGGGTGATCAGCTTCTCGCTGAGGATGACCAGCCTGTAATTTTTGAATCGATGGCAAAGCCCATCTTCATCATCCCAGTCGACCAGATCCATAGACCTCTCGGCGATGTTGATGCTTGCAGGATCTGCTCTCGTGGCGACGACCACGATCTCGCCGATCATATCTCCGTATCGATATCGAGCATCGATTTTACCATGGGGGCGTAATCGATCTTTCTCACCTTCAGCTCTCGGAGTGGCATTATGACGAAAAACGGCCTCTCAGTGACGAGTCCCGCCTCACTGAGCGTCTTTACCTCTTGATCCATCCTATCTTTCATCTCCACGTAGCACTGGGAGAGGAAGGATCCGAAGATCTCGCCGGGCTGGATGTAGCTGTAGACTGCGGCCCCGATCTTTCTGAAGGACGAATAAACGCTCATCATATCCTCGGGGGTCGCCTTCGGCCGGACGTTGATGTGGTAGAAGATCATCAGCTCACATCCGATCTTCTTCCAGTTGACGTTCGCCTGTCGGCTCAATAGCCCGCTCTGGAAGAACTTGTTCCTCTTACCGGATATGGTGGGCCTGGAGATCCCCGTCCTTCGGGAGAGCTCCAGGTCCGAGAGGGCAGGGTACTTGACGAAGGCGTGGAGGGCCAGCCTGTCCTTCTCGGTGAGCTTGACGGAATCCTCGGGGATCTCCTCCACGATTGGAGGCTCCGCCAAAAGGTCGGTCCTGGCAAGATCGAAGGTGTTGTCGACGGCGAGGGCGGAATCCCAGGAGACCCGAGTCAGGGAGAAAGGGTAATGATAGCAGTGAATATCCTCCACAAACCCGGCGTCCCTGTAGTCGTCCATGACGGGATCAAAGACCCTCTTGAAGTCGGTGAAGCTCTTGGAGTAGACCATGGAGACGGAGTCGGTGTCGATGGCCGAGTGGAATACGCAGTGTGGGTGGTCCACCCACTCTTTGAACCCCGGCTTGTTCTTCCTCGCCTCCACAGGAGCGTTGGGCTTGTAGCTGGCGAAGACTGCGGTCATCATCTCCGCCCCCACGCCCACCCCTGAGGGGACGTTCAGAAGTTGGACCATCTCCCATTCCCTGAACTTTCTCTTGCTCTTGAATATCGTCGATCGATCCACCCCTATCTTCGAGGCGAGATCAATATCGCTGAGCCCCGGGTACCTGGCAAGCCCGTAAAGGACCAGCTTCTCTTTTGATGTAAGTTTCAGCGGCATTTGCTCTGAATCTACATTTTTTACTATTAATAGATTGCCTTTTTCGCATTTTGAATTGAAAGCCGCTACATATAAGCGAGATCAAGATGACATTTTTAGCAGGAAACGGGGTGAAGATCGCCGGGAACGGAGGAACTTCAGTCCAGATCCGTCGCCCGTGTCTTCTCCCGCACAAGAAAGGGCGAATCGTGGCCCGGAACCACCAGATCTGCGACCTCGACGATCCTCGCCATGCTCTTCATGGCCAGATCCCTGTCCACGTGGAGGCGGGGCGGAACCCACTTCAGATAGTTTCCCATCAAAGGGAGGGCGTCTCCCGCCATCACTATCCGCCTGGTGGACTCGCAAACGACGGATATGCACTCCAGGGTGTGACCCGGCGTCTCCATGATCCAGACGCCGGGGGCAACGACGTCCCCCTCCTTCAGCCCGCCCTTGCCTTTGATCCCAACCTTTCCCGACAGGACCTGCGCCCGGGTGAAGAGGCGGTTATTTCCACAGTGGTCGGGGTGGTCGTGGGTGTTGATGACGAGGTCGACCTCCTCGGGAGAGAGGCCGACCTCCGCGAGCCGCCTCAATATCTGCCCCGCCTCGTCCACGAGGCCTGTGTCGACGACGATCTTTTTGGATTGGGCGAGGATCAGGGTCACCGAGGACCGCGCGTCCAGGATCTTCCCCTCATTATCCCTATCGAGGTGGCCGGGCTTCAGCAAGAAGGCCCGGGGCCGGATCGCCGCCATCATCTCCACAGACACGAATCA
Organism: Methanothrix sp.; assembly: GCA_041548445.1. GTDB lineage: Archaea > Halobacteriota > Methanosarcinia > Methanotrichales > Methanotrichaceae > Methanocrinis. The sequence continues at coordinate 3,830 of JBFESM010000123.1, forward strand.
TCTCCTCCGGCTCATCTCTAGTTCCACCTCTTCGAGACGCCAACAGTGCTTTTTCAGTCCAGGAGAGGCGCGAGCTTCAAAAGGAGCCGGTCCACCTGCTCGACGGCGGTTCCTATGTACCGGTGGGGGTCGAGAAGCCGTTCGATCTCCTCGGGGGAGAGGTGCTCGATGACAGTCTCCTCCTGGGCCAGGACCTCAGCGAGGGTCATTCCTTCCTCGACGGCCTTCATGGAGGAGCTTCTCATGATCTCGTGAGCTTTCTGCCGGCCGACGCCCCTTTTCGCAAGCTCCACCATCACCGACTCCGCCATGTTCAGGCCCTGGAGGAGGTTGAGGTTCTTCTCTACCTGGTCGAGGTTTATCGTCAGGCCCTCCAGGATCCGAGCGGTCAAGGCCAGGAGGTGGTCGGTGAAGACGAAGGCCTCGGGGAAGAGTATCCTCTCGCAGCTGGAGTTGGTGAGGTCCCTCTCGTCCCATAGCGGTATGTTTGCAAAGGCCGGCTCGATCTGGGCCCGGACGACCCGAGCGAGGCCACAGACCTGCTCGGACTTGATGGGGTTTCTCTTGTGGGGCATGGTGCTAGAGCCCACCTGCTTTTTGCCGAAGACCTCCTGGACCTCGCCGATCTCGCTTCTCTGAAGGGTCCTGATCTCTACACAGATCTTGTCGAGGGTCGAGGCGACGAGCCCCATCCAGCAGATCATCTCGGCGTGCCGGTCCCTCTGGACCACCTGGTTTGAGACGTCGACCTCGTTCAAGTCCAGAACATCCATCACCCTCTCCTGGATCTTCATGCCGTGGAGACCGAAGGCCGCCTGGGTCCCGACGGCGCCGCTCATCTTGCCGACGGCGGCCCTGGGCACGAGCTGTTCGAGCCTTTCCAGGTGGCGGGCCATCTCGGAGGCCCAGACGGCAAACCGCAGGCCGTAGGTGGTGGGCACACCGATCTGGCCGTGGGTCCGACCGGCGCAGACCAGGCCCTTGTGCTCCTCGGCCCGAGAGAGAAGCACCCCCAGAACCCTCTTCACCTTCTCCTCCAGGACCTCGAGGGAGGCCTTGATCTGAAGGCCCGTCGCCGTGTCCAGGATGTCGTTGGAGGTGGCGCCCAGGTGGACCCACTCCCCAGCCCACTCGCAGGATTCGGCCAGGGCGTGGACGACGGCCATCATGTCGTGGCCGATCTCATCCTCGATCTCCTTGGCCCGGTCCGGGCTCGCTCCCTCAGCGGCTTTCTCGATGTCGCCCGCGGCCCCCTCGGGGATGAGGCCCAGCTCCTCCTCGGCCCGGGAGAGGGCAGCCTCGACCCGGAAGAGGCACCGGAACCTGTAGTTCTCCGACCAGAGATCTTTCATCTCCGGATTTCCGTAACGAAACTCGATGGGATGAATCGCCATAATCAAAGCTCCAAAGGGTGATGAGGGAGGGGATAAAAGGAGGTTTTGGTCGCTGCGGGAGGCTCCGCGATCGTGAGCTTTTGGCCTTCCTCCCGACGCCGGCGATCGGGGCGCCCTGGGATCGATCGGCCGGAAGATCTGCGGCGTGGGTTTCGGGACGGCGGAGGTGACGCGCCCGATCGGCGCGGTGGCGGGGATGGCGGCGGCGCTGAAGAAAATGAAACGGCCCTTTATCTCATAAGATCCCCGAATTCGTCTGCGGTCAAATCCGCATCTTTCAGGATGCTTTTCAGGATTTTTGGATGGAGGATCTTTCCTGAGTGGTACGTGATGTTATCCTCGTCCCCTCTTCGTTCTTGAAAATTTTGTGGCTTCCACTCTGCCTCGCCAGGTAGAAGCCTGTCTTCTCCAGGGCTCTGATGGCGTCATCGGCGGTGACTCGTGGAAGTTTATCCGTCATACGGCCACTTCAAGAGATGTCAGGCTGACGAATTCAACCTCTGGAAGCTCTTCACCGGCCTCAAGGATATCCTTCACGTGCAGTGATATCGCGTCCTCAACGTTTTCCAGGGCCTCTTCGTAGGTATCCCCTTGAGTGTAGCAGCCCTGAAGTTCGGGACAGAAGGCAAAGTACCCGTCCTTGTCCTTCTCGATCACCACGGAAAAGCGATAATTCTTCATGCCTTCACCATTTCTCTCATCAGATTCTGGTCTAATACCTTAAGAGGATTTCGAAAATCTAGATTATGGTAACGGTGGCGTTGCAGGCCTCGGCCTCCCTCCCGCCGCCTGCGGTCGAGGGCGCCCCTGGAACGATCTCTTTCTCCACCTCAAGGTAGAGCTCTAGAGCCTCTTTCGCCCGTTCGATGAGATCGTCTAGGCTCTTCGCCTGGGTATGGCATCCGGGTAGGGATGGGACGGTGGC
>JBFESM010000124.1:0-6146 GCA_041548445.1 Methanothrix sp.
GTCCAGGGAGACCGTCTTACCCCTCGCGACGGCTTTCGGGGTCGCTCTCGCGCTTATGATACCCTTCTGGGATAGGACCTGGCTTACGCCTTCTTTCTACGGGTCCCTTGGCGTCCTTCTAGGCCTCTCGTTTCTATATCTGCTCTCGCGCATCTTCGTCGCAAAGAGAGTTCCGTGGCAGGCGTTCGACACAGCGGTGTCGATCTGTGCCTACCTCGCCCTGATCTTGAGCTACGCCTTCATCCCGAACCAGGGAGTCCACTACCTTCGGCAGGGACTCTCATACTTCTTTGGGGGTGGTCTGGCCGACCTGGAAGTAATAGAGGCCTCGCCCATCTACGAGTTCTACGATCTCATCTCCATTCCAAGTCTAGGGCTCGCCTTCTACCTCCTCGGGCTTGGAGTTTTGATGCGGCTGACCTTGCGTTCTGGTCTTCCCAAAGATAGGGTTCTATTTCTCGTCTGGACGGTCTTCCCCCTCATTTTGACGGTTTTTCAGGTCCGGTTTTTGTACCAGTTCTCTGTTCCAGGGTCGGTCCTGATCTCCCTCCTTTTCTTCTGGGCGGCTGACCGGCTGAGATCTTCAGAATGGAGAGATCCCAATGCGGTCAGAGCCATCTCTCTTGTGATCCTGGTGATCCTCCTCCTTCCAAGCGTCGTCGGTGTGAAGGTGATCGCTGAAGAACGGCCGAAGATCGCAGGAGATTGGACCGAAACTCTCGATTGGCTTGCGGAGAACACTCCACCCACCAAGGGGTTCGAGCGGCCGGTTCAGGCCGGGGAGTACGGCATATTGAGCTGGTGGGATTACGGCAACTGGATCCTCCGTCAGTCGAAACGACCTGTGGTGGCTAACAACTTTCAGGCTGGGGCGGTGGATGCTGCTCGTTTCTTCCTATCTGAAAGCGAGGAGGACGCCCTGGAGACGATCGATAAGCGAAAAGTTCGATACGTAATAACCGACTCCAAGATAGTCTACAGCAAGCTGCCATCCGTCGCCCTCTGGGCTGACGAAGATCCGAATAGCTACGTTCGGATCTCCTCAGATTCGGATATCGTCACCTACGAGCACTCCAAACGATTTCTGGGGACGGTTCTGGCGAGGCTTCACCTCCTCGACTGCGCGGACCTTGGCCACTTCCGCTTGATCTACGAGTCAAAGACTCCTGCAGGCCTTTACTTCTCCGTCAACGATGTGAAGGTCTTCGAACAGGTTCCCGGCGCAAAGATCACGGGCACGACCCCCTACGATAAGCCCATGGGGATGATACTGGAGATTATCTCCAACCAGGGAAGACGTTTCCAATACTTCAACTCGGCGATGCCGGTGGACGGCCACTACGAGATCACCGTCCCCTATTCGACCGAAGATGGATACGGAACGCATTCGCTTGGGCCCTACCTGCTGGGACCCGTAGAGGACGTCACCGGAGGCGAAGCCGTAGAGATAGAAGTGAGCGAGGAGGACGTCTTACAGGGGAGGGTGATCGAGGTCGATTTCTGACCCCGCGATCGCATCCTCAAACCCCATTATCGCAAAAGTCTTGGGCGGCGGCTAGAGAGACAGATCCCTGCCGGTCAGCACTCCCACATCCTCGCCGATCTCGATCCAGGCCCAGGCCCAGATCACGGCCTCAAAGGCCCTGATCAGGTCGCCGTTGTCCAGAAAATACCTGCAGTCGGATACGTAGGCTTCGATGTTGACCCGGAACCTTCTTCCCTCCTCTCCTCGAGCCGAGACCGTCTCCATCGCCTCCTCGGCTTTGAGGAGCCACTTCTCGGTCTCTGCCCTGAGATCTCCTTCCAGGCTCAAAGCCCTCACCACAATGTTACAAAGCGAGATCTTAGGGCCATATCGCTTGACCTCGGGGGTTTATTCGAGGATCCTGACCCCGAACTCGTCTGCATCGACCCTCAGCATCGTCTTGACCTGGTAGCCCTGGCTTTTCAGCTTCTCTCTGCCCTCGCCCCTCTCTATCACCGTGACGAAGTCCACAACCTCGGCCCCTGCCGCCTTCAGCGCTCCCAGGGTGGCGAGAGCCGTCCCCCCGGTGCTGATGACGTCGTCGACGATGATCACCCTGTCCCCAGGAGATATGCCGTTTAAGTAGAGCTGTCCCTTGGAGTAGCCGGTAACCTGGCTAACCTCGATCTCGCCCGGAAGGCCGTACTTCCTCTTTCTTATTATCACCAGAGGTATGTCCGTAAAAAGGGAGAGACCGGTTCCTATGTGGATTCCCATCGCCTCGATGGTGACGATCTTGTCCACGTCGAGGTTCGCGGTTCGGATTATGTGGGTTACGACCTCCCTTATCAGATCCGGCTTCACCTCAGGGACGCCGTCGGTTATGGGGTGGATGAAGTAGTTGTAATCGCCCCGCTTGTAGATGGGCGCTTCCAAGAGAGATTTCTTGAGCCTTTCGAGCAAACGACATTCCTCCTCAACGAATCATGCAAGATGGGGTCTGGAGTTTAAACGTTGTGGCTGTCAGCCAGCCGAAGACCCGCCCAAAACTCCGCTTTGACTCGAATTTCAGGAAAGATTTTTATGATAGAAATGTCTATAATAATTTTGCGGCGTTCAGTCGCTGATGTGCTTATTGGAGCAGAGGGCATGAGAAGAACAATAATGGTTTTAATGGCAGCGACGATCCTTTTTGTTTTATACGTTTCGCCGGCCATATCGCAGCCGTCTTCAGATGTTTCTCCGGATGAGACGACCTTCATGACGGTCACGACTCCAGAGTCCCTGACTGCGGCCCCGACGGTAGAATGTCAGGAGCTTCAGAGGTATATGGACTGCGTCTCTGGAAAGAAGGCCGACATAGTCTTCGTATTCGACACCACCGGCAGCATGGGTGGAGAGATCGACGAGATGAAGTCCATATCCAAGGCCTTTGCGGACAACCTCGCATCCTCCGGCATAGATTACCGTCTCGGGCTGACCGAGTTTCGGGACTTCAACTTCGATTGCGGCGGTTCGAGCCCCTGCGGGGGATCTGAGGACTTTCCGTACAAGGTCTACAACGGCGGAGTCCTGACGGGAAGCTCTGCCACCTTCAAGTCCTGGATCGACGGCCTGAGCCTGGGCTGGGGCGGCGACGAGCCCGAGTCGATCCTGGCGGCCATGATGCACACCGCCACCGACCAGCAGTGGAGGGGAGGAGACGCGGCAAAGATCGTGGTTCTGATCACCGACGCCCCCGTCCATCCTGACGGCGATTGCTGCAACAGGGAAAGAGACACCCTCGGCGTCGTGATCTCCGACCTTGCAGCCAACGGGATAACGGTCTACGCGGTGGGTCCCGACGAAGACTCGATAAAGAAGATGGCCTTTGAGACAGGAGGCAAGTTCTACCTCATCAGGTCCGGCGTGAACTTGAGGCCGATCCTCGAGGACATCACAGGGATCATCAGCTGCAGCTTCGACATCGTGGCTGACCTAAGCTGTGAAGAGGGGGTTATCGAGGCCTGTGTCCAGCTCAAGGGCAGAGATGGGCTGACGATACCCTACAGGGCCGGTTACACCGACGCCTGGATGTTCGTCACCTGCTCTGAAGAGGAGAGCCGGAGGTACGATCTGGAGTACGACCTCGAGAGGGAGGCCTACTGTGCCGTCGTCGATCCGGTCTGCGCGGGTGCGAGTGGAGCCTTCGAGGTTACCGTCTACGGCAGGGTCTGCGGCTGGAGCGCCGTCGAGCAGTTCCCGGTGGAGTGCGGCACGCTTGGCACATACTGTCCAGAGCCTTGTCTGATCGTCACCACCGGGGTGAACCAGGACGTCTACAACTACGGTGACGCCGTCTATTACAACGCCTCGGTCATCAACAACCAGGACGAGAAGAGGAGGATCGCCATCTCCTATGGCTATGTCGACCCCACGCCTGAGACCCACGTCATAGGGACCTTCATGCCTGACATATACCCGGGGGATGCCTACGTCTTCTTCGCCGACTTCAAGGTGCTGGACAGCTTCTACAGCGGAAAGTACGTCTTCTTCGTCACGGCGACGGACGTTCACAACCCCGATTGCTCCGTCAGCGATGCGATGCAGTTCTGGGTGGTGGAGCAGAGCCGAGAAAGGGAGCTGATCCTAGCGGGAGGGCAGCCCGGCTGAAGATGCCCTCCAGCAATTTTTTTAAATTTTTCTGGCCGTCAACATACCCTTTTTGCCGTATTTTATCCGATCGAAGAGAGCGATTTGAGGCCCTCCTTAACCTCTTCCACATGCCCCTTAACCCGAACCCTCTTCCAAACTCGGGCGATCTTCCCCTCGGGATCGATGATCGCCGTGCTCCGCAAAACTCCCTGATATTCCTTGCCGTACATCTTCTTCAGTCCCCAGGCGCCGTAGGCCTCCAGGACCCGGTGCTCGGGGTCGCTCAAGAGCCTCACCTCGAGGCCGTGCTTTTCTCGAAACTTCTGGTGACTCGCTGGCGAGTCCGGGCTTATGCCCAAAACCTCAGCCCCCAGGGCCCGAAAGTCCTTCAGGCTCTGAGTGAAGTCGAGGGCCTCTTTGGTGCAGCCGGTGGTGTTGTCCCTCGGATAAAAGTAGAGGACGACCCATTTTCCCGCGAACTCTTCAAGGCAGACCTCTCTTCCATCCTGGTCCGGAAGGCAGAACCCTGGCGCATCATATCCTGCTTCGACCTTTTTCCCTTCGCCACTCATTTCTTCGCCTCTGGATAGTATCAGATCGATTCAAACTTATGGCGCTCAAACATCTTAACCCTTTTTTGTTCAGCGATTCCCCAACAAATTTTAAATAGAATTCCATCATTTTCGTAAATTGAATGTCAGAACCTATCCTGCTCCAGATTGGCCCCGAATCTCTCCTGAGCAACATATGGGTCATCTTCTTCCTGATACTGTTCTTAGTCCCCATGGCTCAAAGAAGGTACCTGGAGCAGAGCAGAAGGAGGCTCCTCGTCAAGATGGGCAAGAGAAGAAAGTCCGTCGTGGTGACATTGATACACCGGCAGGAGGTTTTGAGCTTTCTTGGGATACCTCTAGCAAGGTACATCGACATCGACGACAGTGAGCAGGTTCTCAGGGCCATAAGGACCACCCCCAAGGACGTGCCGATCGATCTGATCCTCCACACTCCGGGAGGGCTCGCCCTAGCTGCAACCCAGATCGCCCTGGCTCTGAAGGCCCACCCGGCGAGAAAGACGGTCATCATCCCCCACTACGCCATGAGCGGTGGGACCCTGATCGCCCTCGCCGTCGATGAGATAATCATGGATCCCCACGCGGCTCTGGGGCCCGTCGATCCCCAGCTCGGGGACCGGACCGGATCTTACCCCGCCACATCTCTCGTCAAGCTGATGGAGAAGAAGAGCATCGACGAGGTGGACGATAAAACGATCGTCCTCGCAGACCAGGCCAAAAAGGCTCTGAGCCAGATGGACGGCCTTGTGAAGACGATCCTGGACGGCAAGTGCGACGAGGAGGCCAAGGTGGGCTTGATCATCGAGGAGTTCGTCTCCGGAAAGTACACCCACGACCACCCCTTTTTGGCCGACGACGCGAAAAGGCTTCTCGGCGACTGCGTCAACACCGAAGTCCCTGGAGAAGTTTACGACCTCATGAAGCTCTATAGGATGGAGGTCGCCAGGCGCAGGCCCGGCGTCGAGTACGTTCCGGTGACCGAGAAGTAGCTGCAGATCTCAACAGATCTCGTCACCAAAATTTAATAAGATCTCATCCCGCCCAGGCTGATGACCTCGGGCTTTGACCCGAGGGGCAGAGCCGACTGGCCGCGGCCCGCGCGGATGCTTCCGTAACAGCTCCCGGACCTGACCCTGCCCACGGAGTCGTAGGCAAGATAGCTTCCAGAGATCGAGTTTCCAACGACGTTGAGGTTCAACCTGTAGAGGACGTTCTCTTCCAGGAAGACGAGATCCAGGTTCAAGCTCTGGTCGCTGCTGAGAAGTCCGCTGGCTCCGATCGTCAGGCTTCGGGCCGTCGTGGTCTGGGCCGTCGGTTCGGGATCCTGTTCGAGCCACCAGATCATCGACTCGATCCCCTCGTCTTCGGTCGGCCTCGGCTCGATCTCTTCAGAGAAGAAGCCTGCGCCGCTCTCGCTGGTGCTGCCCCGGCCGAAGATGACGTCATCGATCTGGCTGATCTCGACGTTCATGGAC
>JBFESM010000125.1:0-6036 GCA_041548445.1 Methanothrix sp.
ACGACCCTCACGTGATGGTCGTGCCCCCGGACCACCACGTCGTAGCTCCCCGACTCCACGAGGCCCCTCACCAGGGGCTCGTAGGTCCCGTGGAGGAGGGCGATCCTCAGCCCGCCTGCCTCGATCTCGCCGAAGTCGTCGAGAAACTCGCCCCCCACCCGGCCGAAGTCGCGCTTGAGGCCGACTCTATCGCCGTCATTGTTCCCGTAGACGAGCAACAGGTCGCCCTCCCATCCCTCAAAGGCGTAGCACATCCCTGGAGCGATAACATCGCCTGCATGAAGTATCATCTTCACGTTCCGTTTCTTGAAGATCTCCACGGCCTCCAGGAGGCCCGGAAAGTTGTCGTGAGAGTCAGACATGAGACCGATCAGCATAGATATCACAAACCTTTTGTTGAAGCGCTCTGGGCCGAGACGGCCCAGGGAAAGATCGGGATTCCCATTTATAGCTTTTGACGCTCGTTTTTCAGAAACGGATATGCGTCACGCCCATATGAATCGAAAGGGCTAAATACGAGGATTACGTTGCATCGTTGGACCCGCCTTAACTCAGCCTGGTAGAGTGCGCGGCTGTAGTAGGTTTCGCACCAGAAGGTGCACCGTGCGGCTACCGCGATGTCCCCGGTTCGAATCTGGGAGGCGGGACCTTGCTTTGAGTCCGGATAGTGTAGAGGCCTATCATGAAGCCCTGTCGAGGCTTCGACCCGGGTTCGACTCCCGGTCCGGGCGTTAAATGGGGGCGCAGGTTTCGAAACCTGTGCCCTTCGCTCTTCTGTCTTCGTATCGACCTCGAAGAGGATCTCATCTTCCGCGGGAGAGGCCAGCATTCGTAGCAGTTCAGTCGAAAAGTTTATTACTAAATAATATAATCTTGGCCTGTCGTGTAAAACATTTCCATCTATCCAACAAAGAACCGCAGCCTAACGCGCCCTCGAGCGGTGAGATGCACGACCTCACCCTCGACCTTGAGGGCAAAGGAGATGCCCTGGCCCAATCGTTGGGATCGGGCATCCTCACTTCTCTTTTGGGCATCTTCCACCATGGGCATCTTCTTTTATCAAGTTTCATGGGCCAAATTTCGGTTCCAGCTCCGCTATCCTCCGTTCAAGCGCGCCGATCTTCTCCTCGAACAGTTCCCGATCAACGCTGCGCTTGGTGGTGAGAGTTCCGAGAAGCTCGATTATCTCATGAGTGGACTCGTCCTCTGAAAACCAGGGATGGGCTGTGGACAGACGCTCGAGCCGCTCTTCCAGAGCCTCGTAATTCTCAATCAGGCGGTCCCCCGGAGATTCCCTATTCTCCTGGAGGAGGTCGAGGGGCTTCATCAGGCTCTCAAGGCATCTGTAGTACTCAAGGAGGTTCTCTCCGGGAAGTATTGGAGGAGCCATGCCCCTTTCGAGACATTCGTAGGGCTTCGTGATCTGCTGAAGTTTTTCGCTCCACCTTGCCCAATAATCATTCATATGCTGAATTCCTCCAGCAATTAAGTAAGGCCGTAAGGTACTTAGTTTTATCGGAGATAGTTCATAATGGCCAGGATCACTCTTCCATAATTGGGATAGACGAATTGCGGCGGCCCGTTGAGGGGAAATCATATTACCGAAAGGGGGGAATATGCCACCTCAAGTTTCAATGGGAGGGAGCCGGAATATGAGCCTTGATACCGTGGATCTTGAGAAGTTCGAACGCAGCCTTGACGAGGCCGACATTGACAAGATGGAACGAATTCTGGATCTGATAGATCCCGAGAGGCTGGAGCCCGGCCTTGTCGAAGTGGACCTCTCTCGGCTGGGGCGAGAACTCGCAGCATCGGCCGATAGGATGGAGAGAATGCTCCTGGTGGTCCCAGACATAACAGCCAGGTCCGAAATGGGAAAAGTCGCAGGATCGGAAGAAACGCCAGGGTACTTTGCCTCCTCGGACTCGAACAGGTACCACAGCCCAGACTGCCGGTGGGCGAAGAAGATAGCTCCTGATAACAAGATCCGTTTCTCAAGTCCCAGGGAAGCTCAAGATCGAGGATACGTCCCCTGCGGGGTCTGCAAACCCTCTTGACCTTTTTTCTGAAGCTTTTGCCGGCGTTCCTTCACAGAAACTTCCTGGCACAGGTCCTGGTCTTGCTGGCGCAGCGGCTCGACCAGAGCGGCCCATCCCTTGGAACCGGCCCCCGCTCTTTGACGTTGTAGAGCCTCCAGCCGATCCTCATGCCGTCTGAGACCTCGAGCCTATCGGGCATATCCTTCGGAATCCGCCAACCCGACTCATCCCGCTCGAAGACATAGTAGAGCCAAGCGTGGTCGATGTCGTTAGGAAAACCGTCTATGGCCGTGACCATCGAGCCCTGGTGGCCGGTGGCGCTCTCGTCTGGTGTGGCCACAACGTCGGCCACGGCCTTGAGGGCCTCGAGGACGGAAGTGCCGATGGGGACCTTCACGACCTCGTGCCTGATCTGGTCGGATCCATAGTTTATGTAGACGAAGGCTTTGACCTCGCCCTCACTGCCCTTATTCCGGCCAAAGAACATCCTGCGAGAGGTGGGACCGAAGATACAAGACATTATCGGCCCTCTTTTGGCCCGCCCCTCCAAAGAGGGGGCAGGCTCTCAGGTCAAGACTTGATGTACCTGTTCTTGAAGTAGGTGTACTCTCCCAGAGCCTTTCTGATCGTCTCCGTCGCCTTCTCCCGCTCCGCTTCGCCTGCGCAGCACCTGGACGCCATCTCGCTGAGCCGTTCCTCCGGATCGTAGTTGAAGAACCGGAGGAGCTTCTCGCAAACGTCCCCCTCGACGATCTTTGATACCCGCCAGCCTCCGTCCACCACGGTGACGTGAACCTCGTTCACGCAGCCGAGAAGGTTGTGAAAGTCACCCAGGGTGTCCTGGTACGCTCCCAGGAGGAAGGTGCCCAGGTAGTAGTCCTCGTCGGCCAACAGATCGTGAAGGGCGAGAAAGTCGCTGTTCTCCCCGGCAAAGCTCCTGATCTCGCCGTCGGAGTCGCAAGTGATGTCCGCGATCGTCCCCCTAACCGTCGGCTCTTCGCCGAGCCTGTGCAGAGGCATCGTCGGAAAGATCTGCTGGACCCCCCACATGTCAGGGACCGACTGGAAGAGGGAGAAGTTTCCTATGTACTTCTTGCTCAAGAGCCTCTTGAGGCTCTCGAACTCCTCTGAGTCGTTCTCGTCGGCCTTGGCAAACGAGGCCGCCTTCTGGCAGACCTTCCAGAAGATAAGGTCGCCCTTCGACCTCTCCTCAAGGCCGATGTTCCCCAGGTTGAAGGCGTCGAAGAGCTCCTCACGGTAGTGAAGGGCGTCGTGATAGAACTCGGCGTAGTTCTCAAGATCCATGTTCTCGAGGGCCTGACGCATGTCCTCTATCTGAACGGGGTCATCCTCAGCGGGCATGACCTCGTGCCCCTCCTTGGAGTTCTTCTTTCCGATCACCTTGAAGGCGAGAAAAGAGTGATATGCGGCGATCGCCCGGCCGCTCTCGGATACGATCGTCGGGCATGGCACCTCCTCCTCGTCGCAGGTCCTCTGGAGGGTGTAGACGACGTCGTTGGAGTACTCCTGGAGGGTGTAGTTGGCGCTGGCTGGGGTTGGGGTCTTGGAGCCGTCGTAATCGACGCTGAGGCCGCCGCCGACGTTGAAGTACTCGACCTCGGCCACCTTTCTCACCTTGGCATAGATCCTGGCGGCCTCGTTCATGGCGATCTTGATCTTGCGGATGTCCGTTATCTGGGAACCTATGTGAAAGTGGAGCATCTTCAGGCAGTCTATCATGCCGTTCTCCGAGAGGATCCTGATCGACTCCAGGATCTCAGCGGTGGATAGGCCGAACTTGGACAAGTCCCCACCCGACTCCTCCCACCGGCCGCTGCCTCTTGAGAATAGCTTCGTTCGAAGGCCGAGCCTCGGCTTTGCGCCCAATTCTTTAGAACATCTGAGAAGGTCGAATATCTCCTCGAAGATGTCGATGACGATGACGATGTTGCTCGCTTCTCCGAACTTGAGGGCGAGCTTGAGGTAGTCTTTGTCCTTGTAGCCGTTGCATATGATCAGGGACTCAGGACCGAGGCCGAGAGATAGGGCCGCCAGAAGCTCTGCCTTCGTTCCGACCTCCAAGCCGACGTTCAAATTCTTTCCGCCACTCGCGATGTACTCAACCACCTCTTTTCTCTGGTTCACCTTCATGGGAAATACGAGCCTGTACCCGCCCCGATACTCCAGCGCCTCCATCGAGGCGAGGAAGGCCCCGTTGATCTCCTCAAGCCGGTCCTCAAGGATCTGGGGAAACCTGAATAGGATCGGAAACGAGGCCACCTCGGACTGGTTGATCCGATCGACGATCTCCATCACGTCGACCTTTCCTCCAGCCTCTTTTCGAGGCGATACTGTGAGATTTCCGCGCTCGTTTATGCTGAAGTACCCGTTACCCCAGCCGTCCACGCCGTAGAGGCTGACGGCGTCGTCAATCGTCCACATCCATCCTCCTCCCGCAGATCTCGATCCTTCTGAACTGCCCCCTTTCGATATCGCCTTCCATTCTGAGCCCGTTATAACCGCTTAATTTCGTCATGGTGTCATCAAATCCTTTGAACCGCACCGCCCGAACCCCCTGTTCGGGCTGCATCTCAATCACTCAAATTGTGATCTGTGAACTTGAGCTTGGCATTGAGGGCGATCACGATATATATACGTTCTATATCGACTTTTTTTATAAAATAAATGGCCGATCTGTGACAACGTTTAATAGTCCAGGGGCCATCTCCCCTGCAGCGTGATGGAAATGACGGGTAATGATCACGACGATCGTTCCAGCGACCTCGGGGACCTCGCCACCACCATGGGGATGGAGGGCCGAAGCGTCTACCAGCTCGCGAGGGACATGGCAAAGCTCGGGTTTCAGGCTGGCCAGCTCGGCCGCTCGGTGGAGGCCTGGCAGAGTATGCTCGCCGAAGAAGAGATCACCATATTCCTGGGCCTTGCAGGAGCGATGGTCCCTGCGGGCCTGCGCAAGCTCATCTCCTTCATGATCTCCGAGAGAATGGTGGACTGCGTCGTCAGCACCGGGGCGAACCTCTTTCATGACCTCTGCGAGGGCCTGGGGGTCGTCCACTACCGGGGCGATCCTCTCGCCGACGACGCGACTCTGAGGGAGGAAGGGATCGATCGGATATTCGACGTATACGTCTCCGAGGCTGGCCTGCAGAGTGGCGATCGGTACGTCGCCGAGTTCGTAAAAACCCTAGATCCCAGCCAAAGTTATTCCTCAAGAGAGTTGATGGAGATGCTGGGCCAAAATATGCCGGCCCAAACCCTTCTCGGCAGCGCCAGCCGGGCCGGGGTTCCGATCTATGTTCCGGCCCTCTCCGACAGCTCCATCGGGATCGGGATGGTCCTCGCCTGGAGAGAGGGGCATCGGATCGTCGTCGACCAGATCAAAGACGTCGACGAGATCAGCCAGATCACGGAGAAGTCCTCTCAGACCGGCGTCGTCTTCGTTGGAGGGGGCGTTCCGAAGAACTTCATCCAGCAGACGAAGGTGGTGGCAGACCTCTGCGGCAGGTACCGCGGCGGCCACAACTACGCCATACAGTACACCATCGATTCGCCCCACTTCGGGGGCCTATCAGGCTGCACCTTCAGCGAGGGGGTCTCCTGGGGCAAGATCGCAAAAGAGGCCAGGATGATCCAGGTCTTCGTCGACGCAACGATAGCTCTACCCATAGTCGTCCACGCTCTGGACGAGAGCGGGACAAGACGAAAGACGCCACCTCGTTACACCTGGGGGGAAGGCGAGCTCACCCTCACCTACGATGGAAGGAGATAAAAAGAAAAGAGGACGGAAGGAAGAAAACAGAAGGCTGAAAAGGACGGAAGAAGACAGAAAACAATCAAAAGAAGTAGAGGGACGGGGCGCTCAAAGGCCCGTCGCGCTGGCAAGCTCCAGGCTGTCGGCGCGGTCGCCGTTCCCTTCGACCAGCACCACACGGTTGCCGTCGTTCCAGATGTAGAGGTATTTCAGCTCTTTTCCGAC
>JBFESM010000126.1:0-6005 GCA_041548445.1 Methanothrix sp.
GCGATATTGCTTCGAAGGGCAAGGGATGCAAAGTTGCTTGATAAGAGATCCATCGAGGAGATTATCATGGAACTGGCGAAAGTCAGGGCAGTCAAGATCGGAGATAAGTGGAAGCTGACGGAGATATCAAAAAAACAGAGAACGATTCTGGAGAAGATGAAGATTGGAATTCCAATTGAAGCAAACCTGGTTATTAAAAAGGGCGGAGTTTAGGTTCTATGTTTTCAGGGATTGCAGATAATTATTTATGCAATTTAATAAAATAATTTCGGCCGAGGCCTCTGAAAAATATATCTGCTACTCATCAGACCCGATAGCCGACCTCGCCCCCGCACATCACCCTAGATCCCCAAAATGCAGCTCCTCACGGGCACATTCTTTCCCGCGATCTTCAGGGCCTGCTTCACGAGGGCCTTCAGTATAGTATTATAAAATTTTTCACCCTAAAAAGTAAATCCCCGTCCTCCACCTCACTCCTCCGCCAGCTTCCTTGCGATCCCCGTGGGATGGGCCACGAAGTCCCTCGCCATCTTCAGCTCGCCCGCGG
This sequence comes from Methanothrix sp., assembly GCA_041548445.1. GTDB lineage: Archaea > Halobacteriota > Methanosarcinia > Methanotrichales > Methanotrichaceae > Methanocrinis. Next base: position 548 of record JBFESM010000126.1, read on the forward strand.
AGGGCAGCCGCTCCTCGCGCCACCCGGCGATGGTGGTGGAGGGGGTGCATCTCACCTTCCCATTGACCTCGACCCGAAATAGACCCAGGCCGCCAGGACCATGACCAGGACGATCGCCAGCCCCCAGTTGAGAAGGGACGAGTCGCCCGACGGGCCGGAGCGGTCGCGATTTTGATATGAGTCGTCGGGAAACTTTTGGGCGGACCTCTCCAGTACCTCTCCGGACTCCAGCTCCAGGTCCACCAGATCCCTCTCGCCTCCGGCGTAGATCCTGGTGACGGTCAGGTTCAGCCCCTCCCCCCTCTCGTCATAGGCGAAGCTATCCCCGGTCTTAAGAACTGAGGACTTGAGGAGGCCGTGCTCGTCTCTGAGCTCCAGCCAGACGACCCCCTCGCCCCCGCCCGCGCCTGGCTCCACGTCCATCACCACCAGGGTCAGGTTGTCGGCGAAGGTGAGACTCTCTCGCGTCGACATGAAAACCTCGGCACAGCTTGCAGTCTGCAAAACTAAGATAACTGAGACCAAAAGATACGCTATGCGGCTCATATCGACTTATCCCAATTGTTCTGCACCCTGCCCGAAGCTGACGCCCTCGGCCACCGACGAAGATCCGGGAGAGAGAGGCCGGACCATTTTACGTCGGGAAAGGATTTATTAGTTATTAATCCCATCTGGTTAATACAAATATGTAAAAACGTAACATTGGTGAGAGTTATGGTTGACGATGTAGGGATTCTTATTCTCGGACACGGCAGCACCAAGCCGTACAACAAAGAGATGGTGGAAAAGTGCGCGGAGCTGATCGGCAAAAATCACGATGGCCCCGTGAGGATCGCCTTTCTGAACATGGACGAGCCGAACATCGCCACAGGCCTTGAGAGCTTCTCGGGAACGAACGTCAAGACGATCGTGGCCCTGCCCATCTTCCTCGCCCACGGCGTCCACACCCTGGAGGACATCCCCAAAGAGCTCTGTGTGGACCCGAATCTTCGGAGGGGAAAGTGCAAGCTGAACGGAGACGAGGTGGAGATCAGGTGTGCAGAGCCCCTGGGCGTGGACGAATGCATCGCCTCCCTCGCCTACAGGAGAGCAACGGAAGCTCTGAAGTAGCCCCAAGGTCGGCGGTCCTCGACACCATCCACGGCGCGGGACTGATCGCAGAACGGATGAGGGCGATGGGGGTCGAGGCTGCCGCCTTCGAGGTCTACCACAGCACCCCGAATGTCTCAGGCTTTGACCTGATCGTCGCCCCCGTCCACCTGCCGCCCGATAACCCGACCCACAAAGAGGCGAGACGTCTCGGGAAAAAAGTGGTCACCCACCATCAGACCGTCGGCGACCTCTTGGATGGGGAGAGGAACTTTCGAGCCTTCGAGGTGACGGGGACGAGGGGCAAGACCACCACAGCCCTCATCCTCGCTCAGATCCTCTCTGCCAAAGGAACGGTTGCATCCCACACCACCCGGGGGATCGAGATCTGGAGGGAGGGCGAAAGCGAGCTTGTGAGGTCGGGGCTCAGCATAACCCCCGCCAATGTGATCCGGGCCTTCGACGCGGCAAAGGACGCTGGCGCTGGCGATCTTGTATGCGAGGTATCCCTCGGAGGGACGGGCCTTGCCGACTTCGGCGTTCTGACGAGCTTTGCCGGAGACTACAAGATAGCAGGAGGGACCCTCTGGGCCAGCACCGCAAAGCTTCAGATGATCTCTTTGTCAAAACGGGGCTCGAAGCTTATCGCGGGCGAGGACGTCGGGATCTCGGCCGACGTGACCTTCGGGGCGGGGCCGAAAGGACAGGTCTGGTGCACGCCTCGAGAGATTCTGGCGGGCGAGGAGAGAGCGGACCTCAATCTCGGCGAGAGCTTAGATATTGAAAGCTACGCTCCTGCCATCTCGGGTGCTGCGGCCGCGGCCCTCGCAGCGGGCTTCGACCTCGGGGAGATCGCCTCCGCCCTGGAGGGGTTCGAGGGGCTCGGCGGCAGGATGAAGAAGACCAGGCAGGACGGAATTTTGGTATTTGACAACTCAAACTCCGGCCTTCGGGCCTCGGGGGTCGAGGCCTCCCTCGACCGCGCCAGAGGAGGCGGACGGCTGACCCTCGTGGCGGGTGAGGAGGCCGCGACCGTCTGCGAGGGGATGGACGTGCCAGCCCTGATCGAGCTTCTCGCGCGCCGCCGCCAGGAGATCGACCTATTGATCCTGGTGGGCGAGAGGCTGAAGCCATATGCACCAGGCCTATCGGCCCTCACTGCCCCCGACCTTGATTCTGGCCTCGCGCTGGCGAAGGCCGACCTGAAGAAAGGCGATCGGATAATTTCATGCGTTAAATGTTTCAGGTGATTTTTCAATGATGGCAAGCGAGATTCAAATATTACATCCAAGGCCGAGCTCGATAGTTGCGGCCCTTTACACCTTGAGAGACCTGGGCGTCGAAGTCGTTATAATGCACGGCCCCAGCGGCTGCTGCTTCAAGCACGCCCGGCTCCTGGAAGAGGACGGCGTCCACACCCTCACCACCGCCCTCGACGAGGCGGGCTTCGTCTTCGGCGGTCAAGAGCAGCTCACAAGGCTCCTCCAGAGGGCGAGCGAGCTCTTCAACCCGAAGCTCATAGGCGTTGTGGGGACCTGCAGCAGCATGATCATCGGTGAAGACCTCCACCAGGCCGTCGTCGACGCCGACGTCGACGTTCCCGTCCTGGAGGTGGAAGTTCACGCCGGATACCGGGACAACACCAAGGGCGTCATCATCACCCTGGAGGCGGCCCTGGACAAGGGTATAATCGACCAGGAAGAGTTCGAGAGGCAGAAGTTCCTCCTGGAGAAGGCAACAGAGGTCGAGAGGCTCCACGGTGCAGCAAGCCAGGAGTACCTGGCGCCCGAGAGGGGCGAGATCAAGTACAAGGCAGCGCAAAGGCTCCTCGAGCTGATAGCTGAGGGGAAGAGGGGCATAAACGTCCTCAACGCCAAGAAGGAGACCGCCTACATGTTCGCCGACATCAACGCCGCCGTCGCTCAGGTCGCAAAGGCTCGGGGCGCCGAGGTCTCGACCCTTGCAAACCTCGACGAGAAGAAGGGGCTTGCGAAGGTGAGAAATGACGCGAAGAACATCCTTTTGGGCCTTGAAGAGAGAGGAGTTGTCATCGATCGGATCATCGGCGGGCTTGACGAGTACCCCATCGCCGGAGATGAGGTGGCAAGATACATAGCCGAAGAGGGCGGCTACGACTTCGCTGTCATCTCGGGAGTTCCCCACGCGATACCCATCGACTCGCTCAAGGGGATGGAGATATTCTCAATCACCAACGGTCCCCGGCAGGTCCGGCCCCTCCGGGAACTAGGCCACCAGCATGTAATGGTGGAGATCGACCTTCACCCCAAGACGATGGGCGTCTCGAGCATCGTTGAGTCGGAGTTCGGCGCCACCCTGCGGGGGCTGAACGAGGTGGGATAAAACAGAAAACTCGATGGATGAGGACCCGGTGGCCCCATCTCTAAATCGTTTTTTTGCTCAGACCGCCTTTGGAAGCTCTGTGAGGAAGACGTAGATTATGAACCCCATCATCCCGATCAGGGCTATCCCCAGGATGGCGATCTTGGAGATCATCAGAAACTCCTCACGTGTGGGCTTTCTCGCCAGCTTGAGCACCCTTATGTAATCCCTGTAGTTGAACTTCGGGGCGCTGATCTTCACGTTCATATCGCCCAGCTTCTCGGCCAGCTCGCCTTTGCGGCCGTTGACGTTGTTCTTGCGGGCTTTAGTCTTCTCTTCTGACATTCAGGTGGCGAAGGGGGCTTCCTGGTGAAAAAGATTTCGATCAATATGCCGCCTTCGCATACCTCAAATCAACTGCCACGACCGCGCCCACCGAGATCCGCGATCAATCTGACCAGGCCAGCCTCTTTGCGATGGCTTCTGCCACCTCTTTTGTCGAGCTGTTCCCGCCCAGGTCCGGCGTTGCAACCTTCTGGGCGAGGGTCCACTCCACCGCCTCCTCGATCATCCTCGCCTTCCCGACATCGCCGAACCACTCCAGCATCATGGCAGCGCTCCGGATGGCGCCGATGGGGTTTGCGATTCCCATTCCTGCGATGTCGGGGGCAGAGCCGTGGATCGGCTCGAAGAGGGCGTACTTCGCGCCGAGGTTCGCGCTGGGACAAAGGCCCAAGCCCCCGATGACGCCCGCGGCCTCGTCGCTGAGGATGTCTCCGAAGAGGTTTGTGGTCACGATCACGTCAAATCTCTTGGGGTTTTTGACCAGGTTGTAGGCGGCGGCGTCGACGAGCATATCCTCGAAGAGCAGATCCCACCGGTGGGCCGTATCTCTGCATATCCGCAAGAATAGGGTGTCGCTCTTGAGGACGTTTGACTTGTGGACGATGGTGAGCTTCTCCCTTTTTGAGGCGATAGCGCAGGCCTTCTCGGCGATCCGAAGAGAGCCCCGGAGGGTTATCACCCTCAAAGTCGTCGCCTCTTCCTCGTCCAGCTTCTCGACCCCCGAGTACATCCCCTCGGTGTTCTCCCTCACGATCACAAAGTCGAGGTTCTGAGTTTTGAAAGGCCTGATGTTGGCGTAGAGGTCCAGCCCCTTTCTCAAGGCGAGAAGGACGCTTTTGTAGTCGGGATCCGGTGGCGTTGTGATCGCACCGAAGAGAACGCAGTGGCAGGTCTTGACGAGGTCCAGGTCCTCTTCTCCAATCGCCTTTCCCGTCCTCTTCCATCGACCGTAACCAAGCTCCACGGGAACGAACTCCAGGTCCGCTCCCGCCGCCTCCAGGACGGCGAGGGCGCCATCGATGACCTCCGGCCCCACGCCGTCCCCCTTGACCAGGGCTACTTTCTTTTCAGCTCCTCTGCCAGACATCTTATCGCCTCCTCGATCTTCGGGGCTCCATCGCCCCAGTGGACCACGACGCCCAGGTGGCCTTTCGACCTGGTGATCCCGCTGTGCTCGGACTTGCAGCACCGCGTGATGAACGGCCCCTCCGGCGCCAGAAGATCGTTTGAGAGGGGGCAGGTGTTCAAAAACCTGTGCTCTTTTCCTGGGTACATGCCCCTGAAGACCTCCCTTGAGACCTCACACCCGACGATCAGGGGGTCCTCGATCTCGACCCTGTCTGAGTCCAGGGACCTGCCCAGGCCCGAGGCGGTGCAGGGAAAGTAGACATCCTCACCCTCAAAGCTTCGAAGGTCGAGAACTCTGCTCTTGAACTTCAGGGCAAGATCTCCGAGAACTCCGGCCGTCTCCAGGTTCTCGATGACATAGACCAGCCAGGATGGTCGGGGCGGGACGACGTCCAGGATCTCAATCTCGGTGACGGCTGAAAGGTCCGGCTCGTGGACGAAGGTGACGTGCTCGTCGGGTCCCTTGAAGATCACCGTATTCACGCCGTCTTTGCACAGAGAAAAAGCCAGCTCGATAAGGTTTGCCCGGTTCCGAGTGTCGATCTTCTCTGGATAC
>JBFESM010000127.1:0-5988 GCA_041548445.1 Methanothrix sp.
AGCAGCGCCATATCCCAGACGGGCCTCATCGGCGACGAGACCGGCACCATCAAGTTCGTCAAGTGGACGAAGTCCGAGCTTCCGGACATGGAGCTTGGAAAAAGCTACCTCTTCAAGAACGTCGTCACCGACGAGTTCCAGGGAAGGTTCAGCGTCAAGCTGAACAGGACCAGCGGGTTCGAAGAACTCGCAGAGGAGGTGAAGGCCGCCGAGGCCCCGGCAATGGGCTCGGTCCAGGAGATGAAGATCTCGGAGATATCGGAGTCCGCGCGGTGGATCGATCTGCGGGCGAAGGTGGTCCAGCTCTGGGACCCGACGAGCGAGGCGATATCCCAGACAGGCCTCATCGGCGACGATACCGGGGTCATCAAGTTCGTCAAGTGGACGAAGTCCGAGCTTCCGGATCTCGTGGAGGGGGAGAGCTACCTCTTCAAAAACGTCGTCACCGACGAATTTGAGGGCAGGTTCAGCGTCAAGCTGAACAGGACGAGCGGGTTCGATCCCCTGGAGGAGGAGATCGAGGTCAGCCCCCAGGAGGCGAAGTTTTCAGGAGCGATCGTGGACGTCCAGAAGGGGTCGGGGCTGATCAAGCGCTGTCCCGTCTGCAGGAGGATGCTGACTAAGGGCGTCTGCGGCGAACACGGAAAGCAGGAGGGAACCTACGACCTGCGGATCAAGGCGGTCTTGGACGACGGGGTGAAGGTCCAGGAGGTCCTGATCAACCGGGAGAGGACTGAGAGCCTCATCGGGATCAGCATGGAGGAGGCGAAGACGATGGCGATGGAGGCCCTCGACCACGAGGTGGTGAGGGGCATGATCGAGGAGAGGCTTCTGGGCAGGTACTACACCGTCTCCGGGCCGACGGTCGACCGCTACATCCTCGTCGAGACGATCTCGCTGGTTCCCCCCGTGACCGCGGAGGAGGCCGACGCCCTCATGGAGAGGGTCCAGGAGGTGATCTGAGATGGCGAGCTTCGCAAGGGAAGTTGCAAGAAGGGTATATGCTCAGGAGCTTCGTGACTCCGACCTCTCCTTCAGGGAGAACGAGGACCAGTACGCCCCTCTCTACCTGATCACGCCGACGGGAGCAAGGTGCAACCGGGTCCTGGTGGTGGGAACTCTGACCGAGAAGGACAACCTGGGAGACGACGTCGAGTACTGGCGGGGAAGGGTCGCCGACCCCACGGGCAGCATCTTCGTCTACGCCGGCCAGTACCAGCCCGACGCGGCCCAGGCCCTGGCGGGAACCGAGCCTCCGGCCTTCGTCGCCGTCGTGGGCAAGCCCAGTGTCTACGAGACCGAGGACGGGACGAGACTGATATCGATCAGGGCCGAGTCCGTCCAGAGGGTCGACGCCGAGACCAGGGACCGGTGGGTCCTGGAGTCGGCGGCGAGAACCCTGGACCGGCTCGGGGCCTTCAAAGCCTTCCTGGGCATGGGGGGCGCGGACGCCTTCTCCAGCGGCGATGAGCTTCTCAAAAAGCCCCAGGCCGCCGGGGACGTGGCCGACATCGGAAAAGCACATCTCCACTATTCCACAGACCTTGAAAGGTACAGGCAGATGGTGGCGAAGGCTCTTGAGTCCCTTAAAGGAGAGATCTCGGAGCCGAAGGTCGAGGTCGTGGATCCAAAAGCCGAAAAGGTGCCCTTCCGGAAGGCAGGGAGCGCGAGAGCCGGGCCGGCCCTGGAGGACGAGGTGGCTATAGGGGCCGAGCCAGAGGAGCGCGAAGAGGATATCAGCGAAATTGAAGACCTGGAAGGCCCTTTGAATTTCGACGAGGATGAAGGGCCGGGGGAAGCCGAGGGGATCGAGGAAGAAGAGGTTTTTTTCGGCGGACGCGAAAAGGCCAACCCCAAGAAGAGGAAATGAACGGTGAGACCGGAAACGGACGTGCCGAAAGATGCCCTGAAAAGTTTATATAATGTGGCCGAGTTTATATTAGGTGGTGATAGAATATGGTGATCGGAGTGACGATGGTCAAGGTGGTGCCGGGACAGGAGAGAACCGTTTACAACGCCCTGCGAGAGATTGAGGGGATCAAAGACGTCTATCACGTCTTTGGCGAGTACGACTTCGTGGTGGTTCTTGAGGTGGAGGGACTGAGCGTCTTAAACCGCCTGGTGGACACCATTCGTGAGATTCACAACGTGACCGCAACCCAGACGGTGGTGGGAGCCGAGCTGTAAGCTCCCTCCTTTTTTCTAATATGGAGATAGCAGAGGAGCTGGCCAAACACCAGAAGGCCATCTCCGTAGCCGAATTTTTCGAGAAGAACCGCCAGATCCTGGGCTTCGACTCGGCTCCTCGATCCCTGATAACCACCGTCAAGGAGGCGGTGGATAACTCCCTGGACGCCTGCGAGGAGTCGGACATATTACCGGACATCTTCGTCCAGATCCAGAGAAGAGGCGAGGGATTCAGGGTGGTGGTGGAGGATAATGGACCGGGTATCGTCGGGTCCGAGGTTCCACGGGTCTTTGCAAAGCTCCTTTACGGATCGAGGTTTCACGCCCTCAAGCAGAGCCGGGGCCAGCAGGGCATAGGGATCTCTGCGGGCGTCCTCTACTCCCAGCTCACAACGGGAAGGCCGACGGCGGTCACCACCAAGATCGGGCCGAATCACAAAGCAGGCCGGTGGGAGCTGATGATAAACACCTCCACCAACGAGCCCGAGATCCTGAAGACCGAGGAGGCCGACTGGGACCGGCCCCACGGAACCCGGGTCGAGCTGGAGATGGAGGGGTCTTACGTTCGGAGCCGGAGGCAGTCGATCTACGGCTACCTGAAGAACGTGGCGATAGTCAACCCCCACGCACGGATCACCCTCGTCGAACCCGACGGCAACATGGAGATATTCGAGAGGGTGACGGACAAGATGCCGCGATCCTCCTACGAGATCAAGCCCCACCCCTGGGGGATGGAACTTGGCGGCCTGATCAAGATGCTGCGGTACACCGATAAGAAGAAGCTCAAAAGCTTCCTCCAGGGCTCGTTTTCCAGCGTCGGGGCGATCATAACCCAGGAGATCTGCGAGCGGGCGGAGCTCGATCCCGAGATGGTCCCCCAGGATCTGACCCACGCCGAGGCGACGAGGCTTCTTGCCGCCTTCAAGCAGATGAGGCTCAAGTCGCCTCCCACCGACTGTTTATCCCCCATCGGCGATGAGCTGATAAGGGCGGGGTTGGAGAAGGAGTACCGGGTGGACTTCATCGCCACCTCCATGAGGTCGGTCTCGGTCTATTCGGGAAACCCCTTCCAGGTGGAGGTGGGGCTCGCCTACGGCGGCGAGCTGAAGGCGGACGGCAAGGTCGACGTCTTGAGGTTCGCAAACCGGGTTCCACTTCTCTACCAGCAGGGAGGATGCGCCGTAACCCACGCCATCGAGAACATCTCATGGAAGACCTACTCCCTCTCCCAGCCGGGCGGCGGGGTTCCCACGGGGCCTGTGGCGCTTCTCGTCCACATAGCCTCGACGAACATACCCTTCACCTCCGAGTCGAAGGACGCCGTCGCCGACGTTCCCGAGATCGTGGCAGAGGTGGAGCTGGGCTTAAAAGAGGTGGGAAGAAAGCTCCGGCGGTACCTCTCCAAAAAGAACGCCCTCTCGGAGCGAAAGGAGAAGGAAGAGATCATAAGAAAGCTCCTTCCAAGGATCTCAAAGAAGCTGGCGGAGCTTCTCGAACGGGAGGAGCCGGACATCAACCCCGTCGTCGCCAAGATCATGGGAAACCTCCTGGTCAAAAGGTCCATCGCCTCCGAGAACGGCGAGACCTTCGTGACGTTGGAGGTTGCAAACTACAGCGATGCCGCCAAGGCCTTCAAGCTCCACGAGACGGTATCGGTGGAGGCGACGGCCGTCGAGCCCTTGGCGAGGGTGATCGCTCTAGGAGACGGGTACGATCACCTCTGGAAGGTGTCTCTTCGGCCCGGAGAGCGGCAGAAGATCAGGTACACGGTCCCTTCAGAGGGGGTCAGCTTCTCCGAGCCGGTCGTCGAGGGGATACCCTCGGAGCTTGTCAGCGGTGCAAGGGTGGTGGGATAGATGAAGGACTCAGAGACGACGAGGAAGAGGCTTCTTGGCCTCGCGGAGACGCTCTACGACCAATTTCAGAACGGGATCGTGCCTCACCTCGCCCTTCCCAGCAGGACGAAGAGCAACCTCGAGTACGACCAGGAGGGAGAGATCTGGGTCTACGGCGACCAGGAGAGCGTCCGAAGTGTCAAGACCGTAAGGGGCGCTAAAAGCGTCCTCAAGACCTCCTACCTCGTCGAGCTTCTGATCAAAGAGCACCTCCAGCACAACCGGGGCTCCACCCTGAGAGAGATCTACTACATCTCCGAGAACTGGGACGTGGCCAAGTTCGGGGAGCAGGCCGAAAGCGACCGGCTCGTCGAGGATCTGGAGATTCTGACGACTCTGCTCCGAGAGGACTTTCACGTCCGGCCCGAGGAGGACGGGGCGACGGTCTTCGGTCCCCTCACCATCAGTGAGAAGACCCGGAGGGGGGAAAGGACGATCCACTGCCAGGAGGACGTCGGCGAGGCAGGGTACCAGATACCCTTCAACGTCGACAACGTCGAGTTCAAGGATCACGACGCAAAGTTCGTCGTCGCGATAGAGACCGGCGGCATGCACGCCCGGCTGATCGAGAACGGCTTCGACCAGGAGCACAACGCAATCCTGGTCCACCTGAAGGGCCAACCCGCCAGGAGCACAAGACGCCTCATAAAGAGGCTGAACGAGGAGCTAGGCCTTCCCGTCGTCATCTTCACCGACGGCGACCCCTGGTCTTATCGGATCTTTGCCAGCGTCGCCTACGGCGCCATCAAGAGCGCTCACCTCTCCGACTACCTGGTCACACCGCCAGCTCAATTTTTGGGGGTCCAGCCGACGGACATCGTCAATTACGATCTCTCCACCGACAAGCTCACCGACCAGGATCTCCAGGCCTTGAGAAGCGAGCTGACCGACCCGAGGTTTGCGACCGACTACTGGAAAGAGCAGATCAAGCTTCAGATCAAGCTCTCGAAGAAGGCTGAGCAGCAGGCCTTCGCCGGAAAGGGCCTTGACTTCGTGACGAAGGTCTACCTCCCCGAGAGGCTCTCGGAGATGGGGATGATCTGATCGGTGAATTGATGATCTACCCTTAATCCTAACTTTTTAGAATTTGGTCCATAATTTCAGCAAGGGGTTTGGGAGGAGTTTTTATTCTGCCAATCAGCGAATTCCTGAAATGTTCATATTTGAGACCATTCTCCCCACAATAGGCCTTTGAGAAGATCACGTCCCTTATATCCCTCTCCAGATTTTACCAAAACGGGATCGCTCTTAAATCGATATAAATTGAATTATAGTCTAAAATCGTAACTATTCAGCTATCCGGGGTCGCTCGCGTAATGCTGGTTTTGGGCACTAAAGGCATGCCGACCAACAACTTGCTCCAGAATGAAAAACGATATCGGAGGGGATAGCTCCGTGAGGTGGGCGATCCGAGCCGACGCGCTCCGACCCCCCGGTGCTAGGGCGGCGGGGATCGGGTGGGATGTGGGGCTGAGGTGCATCTGTGGCGGGAACATTCCCGGCGAGGGTGAAGATGCGAGCTTCCACTACGGCGGCGAGACGGTGGTGGAGCGCTTCGCCTTCAGGATGGCTAGGGGGTGGTCGGGTGGAAGTGCCCGAAGTGCGGCGGGGAGGTGCCGGGGGTCTGGTGATCCCCTGCTGGTTTCTTCGAGGACCCATCAATATGTAATCTTTAGTCAAGATCATCTTCAGATCTGCGATTGGACGAAAAAATAGATGTAGGGTTCCCTTGCGAGTCCTCGCCTGGGATCAGAACCCGCTGCTGATCCTCATTAGCTTGAGCTGCTCCCAGTCCTCGCCGCCGAATCCACCGGTCTGGTCTACGAGCTGAAGTTCATCTTCCGAGACGACGTCCAGGACAGCAGTTCCCATTATAGTTGCCATGCCCTTGGGCACATCAACCCAG
>JBFESM010000128.1:0-5917 GCA_041548445.1 Methanothrix sp.
CGGTCCCTGGGGGTGGAGGTTCCCATCTTCGCCATATTTGCGGTCTACTCGGTGATCATGGTCTTCCAGAATCTGCCCCTGATTCTGCCGGGTGGCCTGGGCATCGTCGACATCCTCATGACCGCGCTCTTCACCACCGTGGGGGTATCCCTCCACGACGCTGCAGCAGTCACGATCCTCGCAAGGGTAGCCCAGCTCTGGTTCCACACACTCCTGGGCGGGATATGCACTGCCTACCTCTTGAGGAAGGTCGGCAAGAATGAGATAAAACGGGGCATTTCGACAATTCCAGCAACAGGTCCCTGAAGCAGGGCGGCAGGATAAAATGAAGAGCAAAATCGACGGCCAGATGATCCCGATATCTCAGGGGACCCTGAAATCCCTCCAGCCCTTCGATTTCGGTCTGAGTTGTAGCATATACACCAGGTTTGAGGAGTGGAGCCATACGGCTTTTCTGGACGGTGTCCTTTACAAGTGCTTTGAGGAAAAGGGCGCGCCCCATCTGCTGGAGGTCTTCGAGCAGGAGGGCCGGATCGAAGCGCGCCTTTTCAGGTTTGAGCCGAAGACCTCGATCAGCTCGGGTTCTGGTTCGGCTTCGGGATCGAGCTGTACCTTCGAGATTCGTGAAAACTATTCTGCTTCTGAGGCCACCGATCTTGCCTCCTGGATCCTCTCATCAGACCTGGACCTTGGGCCACTCTACGAGGTGGAAGACCCCACGTTTGCGCCCCTGGCGAAGAGGCTCTGGGGCCTGAAGCCGCCCAGGACCGCCACCGTCTTTGAGGCTCTCGTTATCGCGATAATCGAGCAGCAGATCGGCCTTCGGGTCGCTGCCGTCCTCCAGAACAGGCTGGTCGTGCGCCTCGGCCCGCCTTTGAACTTCGGCGACGTCGAGTTTTTTGCCTTCCCCTCGCCCGAGAAGTTTGCGGGCCTCGATCCCCAGGACCTGAGAGATTTGGGCCTCAGCATGAGCAAGAGCCGCTTCATCCTCGGGATCGCAGAGGGAGCCATCTCAGGAGAACTGGACCTTGAGTCCCTCAAGAAAATGACGACGGAGGAGGCGAGAGATGCTCTAGTATCGATAAAAGGGGTCGGGAGATGGACCGCCGACTACGTCCTGGTGAGGGGCCTAGGAAGGCTTGAGGCCGTCCCCATCGACGACCTGGGGATAAGAGACGCCGTCGGCCTCTTCTACAAGGAAGGCGAGAGGGCGACGGCCCGGGAGGGGGAAAAGATCCTCTCAAGGTTCGGGGATTATGCGGGCGTTGCCGCCTACTACCTCCTCTTCGCCAGGTTCCGGAGAGATTTATGAATTTTAAGCGGGCGACTGTGCTGTTAGAGCAGCGCCTTGCGGACTTTGGTTTCAGAATAGTCAATAAAGATTTATTTTTATTTTAAGATATAAAAAATTGATAATGAAATTCCGCCTCCACTACTTCTTCTTGTGAGACTTCTTGTGCTCTTCAAGCTCCTCTTTGCTGGAGAAGCTCTCTCCACAGAGGGGACAATCGAATTTTTCTTCTTTTTCGGCCACTTTCATATCCTCCTTTTTATCCTTAGGTCATATCGTCGTCCAACGTTTTTAAACTTTTCTCAAAAAGAGAAGGTCAAGCCCCTGTCTCGACCCGGTTTTGTCACTCACCGACGCTGAAGTCGAGAGATGGAGGACGTTACACTCCAGTCTCCAGCTTTGCCCTCTTCTTGACGTACCTCGACACGGCGTCGACGAACTCCGCGTGGCTCCAGGTGAGGGGAGCGACCGATAGGGGAGCGCCCGTGAAGGGGTGGACCTGCTCGGGCATGACGCCCGTCTCGAGGGCGCAGTCGGCAACCCAGCGGATCAGCTCCATCGCTCTATCCAGGTCCCCCGGATCTTCGGCTTTGGCTATGTACCACTTGGCAAGCCAGAGGGTGCAGATCAGCCAGGAGTTTCCGGTGACATCGAAAGATGCGCGGTGGTAGCGGTCGTCCTCGTACCTTGCGATCCCACCCTCACCCCGAACTGTGAGCTTCTCCTCCACCATCTCCATCGTCTTTGCAACCCGGGGGTCGTCGGCGTCGAGAAGCCCGAACTCGAAGATTCCGTAGAGGCTGCTGTCGACGGTTTCGTCCACCTTTTTTCTGTCGAGATCGCCGTCCTCGTACCCTATCCCCCTCAAAAAGACGCCCCGATCAAGGTCGAATAGCTCGCCGACTATCGCCTCCTTCAGCCTCACGTACCTGTTGTAGCAGAGGTTGCAGGTCTCGAGGTCCCCGAAGAGGGACCCTATCTCCTCAGCTGCCGTCAGGCCCGCGTAGACCGCCGAGGCCGTGAAGGTGAAGATCCCCCTCCTCTCCTCCCAGAGGTCGTAGCTCTCCATAGGCAGATGGTTTGAGTAGCGGTAGCCGTCCATGAACCGTGCGGCCCTAGCCACCAGGGGCTCGTAAAGCTCTTTCACGAACTCGATGTCTCTTGTCGCCTGGTAGTACTTCCAGAGAGCATATATGACGAGGGCGGTCTCGTCCTCCTGGATCGGAAGGGCGGGCCGTCCAAACTCGACCCAGGGGTGCCAGCTGCTCCCGAGGGTCCCGTCGGGGTTGTACTTGTGGAGCATGCACCCCTCCTCCCAGAGGACATCTTTGCAGAACCTGAAGAAGGGCTTCGTGAACTCCGCAAATCCAGCCTCTATCATCGCCGTGGCCACCAGAGCCCCGTCCCTCGTCCACATGTAGCTGTAGGTGTCGTGGTTGAACTGCACGTTGTCGGAGTCGTTGGCGGCCAGAATCGCCCCGTTGACGTCGGTCTGGGTCTTTATGACGAGAAGCGACCTCTTGAAGAGGGTGGCTAGCAACGGATCGAGACCCGAAAGGTCGACGGAGTTCTGGTTCGCCCAGGACCTCTGGCACCCCTCGGCGTGATCGAGAAGGCTCTGGGGACCCTCTGCTAGCAGCATGTCGCTCAATTCGTAAACGTCTCTGAAGCTTTTTCCTGCGGTCATGTAGTGGTAGAAGACCGCAGAAGATCCGGCCGGGATTTTGAGGTGGACGGCGATGGTGGAGTCGACCGTCCCCTGAGCCGCTGGATTTTTCGAGAGAACTCCATCTTCCGCGTCCCTGAAGGTCCCTTCTGCCCCGTTGCCTTCGGCCTGGCCGACGGCGTAATCGTCGATGTCACCGCGTTTCGTATCGGACCCATCGCCTGATTTTGCAGCCCCCATCAGGAAGTATCGAGACCTCTTGTAGTGGATGACGACGTTTCTGTCCATCTGGTAGACGGCGGTGTCTCCAACCCCGTCGCCGTAGAGGTGAAAGTCGTGGTTGAAGAAGAACCGGATCTCCCTATCCCGGTCCCGAAGGTTCTTCACCGTTACCTTGCGGAGGAATATGTCGGCCTCACAGTAGACGTTCGCCTCCAGGACGAGTTCCACCCCGAGTCCAGCGTTTCTTGCACGGTTCTCCGTGACCAGGGTGTCGTTCTTGTAGGCAAGACTCCTCTCCCAGCCCGACTCGTTGATCCAGGATAGCACCCCGTCGGCGTAGACCCCCATCTTCTGGGCGTGGCCCAAGAGGTGGTTTTCCAGGCCGACGCAGGGGTAGTAGATGTCCCTCACCTGAAGCCACCGATCGATGTTCACCAGGAGGGACTGGTTTCCAAGGACTATGTGGCGGGTCACATCGAACCCTCCCAAGGCTCAAACTCGATGGCCACCTTTATGTTATCCCTCATGGAGTCGAGAGCCTCCCTGATTCTCTCTGGGGGGTACCTCGCCGTTATCAGCTTTCTCAGCAGGCCCGGCCACCTGTTCTCGATGGCGAAGAGGTGGCCGATCCCATCCTCGAAATCCCTTCTGTGGGCGTTGACAGACCCCACCACCGCCTTGTTTCCGAGGACGAGGCCCTGGTTGAAGCAGTCGCTGCATATCTCCATTTTCTTGTCGCCTCCCGTGATGGAGGTGAGGACGACGACGCCGTTCGTCCCAACGATCATCATCGAGTGGAGGGCGACGGTGGAGCTTCCTGTCTCCTCGACGATCAGGTCGATCTGACAGCCCAGCTCTTTCGGTATGTCGTGGAGGTTGATTTTTTTGGCGTTGAAGTGGGCAACGCCCAGGGCCGAGAATATCTCCTCTTTTCGATCGTCGTCGGACCTGTCGACGGAGGCGACCGCCAGCCCCCCGAGCCTCAGGATGGCGGCGGTCAGAAGGCCCAGGGTTCCCGTGCCCGTCACCATGGCGGTCTTCGGCACCCACCTCATCCTCTCCTGGACCGAGAAGGCCATCCTCACCGCCTTCTCGGCGACGCTCATCGGCTCAAGAAGAAACGCCCGATCCCCGAGAGCCTTCGGGACCTTCACCAGGAACTTCTCCTCCTCGACGTAGAATTCGGAGAGGTAACCGTGCCTTCCCTTGATCCCCCGCTCGGTGTAGTTTCCTTCGAGGCACATGTCGTACTCCCCCTCCCGACAGTTGAGGCAGTCGTCGGGCCTTCGGACCGTTGCCACCACCCGGTCCCCGGGCCGAAGGGTCTGAACCCTGCCGCCGACCTCCACCACCTCTCCCAGGGACTCGTGTCCAATTATGAGAAAGTTCTCGCCATCGGGTGGGTCGCCGTAGAGCCCCTCGTCGATCTCCCGGTCGGTTCCGTCCAGCCCCACAAGCTTAACCCTCACCAGGACCTGGCCGTCCCCCACCTTTGGGACGGGAACCTCCACCATCCGGGCGCTCTTCTCTTCTTTAGGAGTCGCAGCAATCGCCTTCATCTTCACCACTCAAAAATCGTCCAGTTGATCCTATCTTTTCATCTTCCATTTTATTTTAGGTTTCTTCTCGATGATCTCGGGGCCGAATCGTCCTTAAACTTCGAGATCGGTTATGAATCGGAAGGACGGCAAAACGGAGGATGAAGATGAGAGAGATCCCTGCCTGGCTTTACGATGAGATGAAGCAGATCGGAACCGACTATGAGAACATCTCCGAGATCCGGGCCTACGACGAAAGGATGGCAAAAATAAGGGACGTTGATAGAGAGCTCCGAGAGGTCCTCGACCTCCTCGACCTGACTCCGGAGGCGACGGTCCTGGAGATCGGGACCGGGACCGGCGAGTTTCCCATCGCCGCCGTGGACCGGTGCTCGAGGGTGATCGCTGCGGACGTCTCCCTTCCGATGCTGAGGTACGCCGAAAAGAAGGCGAGGGAGCGTTTGCGAGAGCTGGGACGGGACGAGGATTTCGAGAGGATCGAGTTTGTGAGGGCCGGCTTTCTCACCTACGAGCACGAGGGCAAGCCCCTCGACGCCGTCGTATCTCAGTTCGTCCTCCACCACCTCCCCGACTTCTGGAAGCAGGTCGCTCTTTTCAGGATCGCGGGGATGCTGAAAGATGGAGGCAGGCTCTACATCAGAGACGTCGTCTACTCCTTCGATGCGGCCGATTACGAGAAATTCTTCGACGGCTACCTCTCGCGGATGGCCGAGATCGGAGGCGAGGGCACGCCCGAGGACATCTTGATTCACATCAGAGACGAGCACTCCACCATGGGCTGGATCATGGAGGGGATGATCGAGAAAGCGGGCTTCGCCATCGAGAGTGCCGATTACAGGGCGGGATTTATAGCGACCTACCTCTGCGTCAAAAGGGGCGAATATTGACGCCAATAATCAGAAAGTATGGAGGAAATCGAAAACGCTCAAAAAGATGCAATTTTACGAAGTGACTAAAATGGTTAAGGAGTGAAGATGTAGATGTACGACAACAAGAGTGGTTATATAACCCGCGATTTAAGTGCACTACCGAGCCCTCTCCATTGGTCATCGGTTAAGGATTGGCTTAAATAGTCTCGCTGATTTTTAATGCCTTTCCCATTATGCTTGCAATAGGATAACCTTATTAATAACCTATGGCCACTATAGACCACTGACTTATAATTCGTCGGGGGTAGCA
>JBFESM010000129.1:0-5769 GCA_041548445.1 Methanothrix sp.
ACGATCACAGCGCTGTTTCCCTCAACTAACTGGGCAGGCATTTTTCATTCCTCCTCGAACTTCTCCTTTGACGGTATGTGGACCTCGATCGCAAAGGGCTCGGGACAGGTGTAATAACAGTTTCCGCAACCAATGCAGCCCTCTCCCGAATAAACCGCGAAGCGGTAACCTCTCTCATTGAACTCGTCCCCGAGCTTCAGCACGTTGGCAGGACAGGCGAGGATGCACCTTTCACAGGCCTTGCACTCGATGGCGTTGATGACCGGGTAGGGTTTGTCCTTCTCCCTGATCTCGACTCTTCTTATCTTTCCGCTGATCGTCTTTGGAAGCTCGTCTGCGAACTCGACGATCCTCGGATACTTGTATGGGGCCGTGACTCCCTTGACGTGGTCCTGAAGCTCCAGCTTCAGCTCATCGGAGGGTGCGTGACCCTTCGTCAAGACGATCGTCGCCTTCACCACCTGGCCCCTCAGCGAGTCTGGAACCCCGGTGATGGCGCACTCCAGGACCGCGGGATGGGTGAGAAGGGCGCTCTCGACCTCGAATGGGCCGACCCTGTATCCGGAGCTCTTTATGATGTCGTCGGCCCTTCCTACGAACCAGAAGTAGCCGTCCTCATCGACCCAGGCAGTATCTCCGGTATGATAGTAGTCGTCGTGCCAGGTGTTCCCCATCTTCTCCGGGTCGAGGTGGTAGTCGACGAAGAGGCCGATCGGTCTGCCTTTGTCGGTCTTGATCACGATCTCCCCCTCCTCGCCGACCTCGCAGACCTTGTCGTTCTTGTCCACCAGGACCATCTCGTACCCCGGCGAGGGCTTGCCCATCGATCCGGGCTTGGGGTCCATCCAGGGGTAGTTTGCGATGGCGACGACCGTCTCGGTCTGGCCGAACCCCTCCATCAGACGAAGGCCCGTCGCCTCCAGGAACCTGTTGTATATCGTCGGATTCAGCGGCTCACCGGCCGTGACGGCATACTTGAGCGTCGAGAAGTCGTACTTCGACATATCCTCCTTTATCATGAACCTGTAGATGGTGGGTGGAGCGCAGAAGGTGGTGACACCGTGCTTTGAGGCCATCTCCATCATCCTTGCGGCATCGAACCGGTCGTAGTCGTAGACGAAGACTGCAGAGCCTGCTATCCACTGGCCGTAGAGTTTTCCCCAGACGGCTTTTCCCCAACCGGTATCGGCGACGGTGTAGTGGAGGCCGTCATCTTCGACGTTCTGCCAGTACTTCGCGGTGAGGATGTGGCCGAGGGGGTAGGTCTGATCGTGGTTCACCATCTTGGGGTTTCCCGTCGTCCCGGAGGTGAAGTAGGCAAGAAGCGTATCCGAGTTCTTCGTCGCCTCGTCGCCTGTGGGCCTAGCAAAATCGGGGGATTCTTCCTCAATCTCTCTTCTGAAATTGAGCCAGCCATCCCTCTTCTCGTCGCCCACGAAGGCCTTCACCAGAGGTATCTCACCGAGCTCCAGATGTGCTCCGTCCACCTCGGCTGGGACGCCGTCCTCCTCGATACAGATGATCATCTTGAGGTCGGCCCTCCTTATCCGGTAGACGATGTCCTTTTTCTTGAGCATGTGAGTTGCGGGGATCGCCACGGCTCCGATCTTGTGCAGGCCGATCATGCATATCCAGAACTCGTATCGGCTCTTGAGGGTGAGCATCACTGCGTCTCCCTTCTTGATGCCGTGACCCAAAAAGAGGTTTGCCGCCTTGTCGCTGAGAAGCTTCATCTCCCCGAAGGTTATGATCTTCTCCTCGCCGAGGTCGTTGCACCAGACCAGGGCGAGTTTATCGGGGTCGTCTTTTGCGTAGACGTCCACCACGTCGAAGGCGAAGTTGAAGTTCTCGGACACCGTTATCTTGAAGTTTTCTTTAAAATCCTCGTAAGACTCGAAACCTGTCCTTGAGACGAACCTATCCAGTAAAGACGACATTTTTCGTTCCTCTTTCTGCTGTTACATCACCACGACAAGCATCTTAGCGGGCTTGTCGTTTTTGGCCTCCATAGCGTGTCTGTAAGACGAATCGAAGAATATCGAGTCGCCCTCGTTCAACGTGATCTCGTGATCATGAATGTAGAACTTGAGGGCCCCCTCAAGCACGTAATCGAACTCCTGGCCCGGATGGCTGTAGGCCGAAGGCTTCTCCTTCCGAGGCTCGATGGTGACGGTGAAGGGCTCTGCCTTCTTGTGGAGGAACTTTCCCGCCAGGCTCTGATACTTGTACTGTCTCCTCCGTTCCACCTCGACCCCTTCGCCCTTCCTCGTCACCGTGAATATCCGCATCCTCGGCTCTTCGCCGGTGAGCAGCAGGTTCATGTCGACGTCGAGCCTCTGCCCGATCTCGATTAGCTTGCTCGCCGGAATGTCCGCCTTCCCCTCCTCGTAGCAGCTGTAAGTCTCCAGGGGCACCTTCAGATATTCCGCCATCTCCTCTGCCGTCACCTTGGACAGCTCCCGCATCTCGCGAACCCGGGATGCGATCTCCTCAATGGTCTCCGCCATGCCGATTCACCACCAGAACCACGATATACCTATGATATATAGCCTCTACCTCTCGGCCGAGACGGGATCTCTGATATTAAGGCGGCGATAAAAATCGATCAGGGGTTCGGCGTCCTTTTGATAGGGGGCGAGTGCCCAACCTCAACCTATTAATAAACCCCTGCCCCTGATTATACCAGGATGGAACCTTTCGAGTATCTCGAACATACCGCCGACGTGAAGTTTCGAGCCCATGGCCGAAGCCTGGAGGAGACCTTCGAGAACGCAGGCCTTGCGATGTTCAACGCCATGATAGATTCCTCCACCGTGATGGCCGAGGAGTCCTGGTCCATCGAACTAGAGTCAGAGAGCCTGGAAAGTCTCCTCTACGAGTGGCTATCGGAGCTTCTCTACCTCTTCGAGGTGGAGCTCGCCGTCTTCTCGAAGTTCGAGGTGACGCTTGCAGAAGGCGAAGATGGGTGGAGTCTGAATGGCCAGATCGGTGGAGAGGGAGTGGACCCCGAAAGGCACTTCTTCGAGACGGAGGTGAAGGCGGTCACCCTCCACCAGTTCGAGATCAGGAAAGAAGAAGGTGAGGAAGGAGGAGAAGAGATCTGGACCGCTCAGGTGGTTCTGGACGTTTGAGGTGATCCCATGCTGAACAAAGTAGATGATTACGTCTTTGAGGTGCCGATAGGCCACCAGAAGGGGATGCGCGTCCCGGGAAGGATCTTCATCTCCGAGAAGCTCCTGGAGCAGGTCGAGGCAGGAACCATCGACCAGGTGGCGAACGTCGCCACCCTCCCGGGCATAGTGAATTACTCGATGGCGATGCCCGACGCCCATCTGGGCTATGGCTTTCCGATCGGAGGGGTTGCGGCCTTCCGGGAGGATGGGGGCGTCATAAGCCCCGGTGGCGTCGGGTTCGACATAAACTGCGGCGTAAGGATGCTGCGGACAGACCTTCGGGCAAATGACGTGGCTCCGATGATATCAAACCTCGTCGAGGACCTATTCCACGACGTCCCCTCCGGCGTCGGGGCGAAGGGAAGGCTCAGGGTCTCTGAGCACGAGCTCGACCAGGTTTTCACCAGGGGAGCAGGATGGGCCGTCGAGGCAGGCTTCGGCGTCGAGGCGGATCTCGAACACTGCGAGGAGAACGGCCAGCTTGCGGGCGCAAACCCCGATCAAGTGAGCCTCAAGGCGAAAAAGAGGGGCAGACCCCAGCTCGGCACCCTCGGAAGCGGAAACCACTTCCTGGAGATTCAGAGGGTGGACAAGATCTTCGATGAGGATCTCGCAAAGAGGTTCGGCCTCTTCGAGGGCCAGATCACGGTGATGATCCACTGCGGATCGAGGGGCGCTGGCCACCAGATCTGTACAGACCACCTGCAGGTTCTCAGCAAGGCGGTTCGAAAGTACGGGATAGAGCTTCCCGATAAACAGCTCGCCTGCGCGCCGCTCGGCACGCCAGAGGCCGAGAACTACTTCGGAGCGATGGCGGCGGCCGCCAACTACGCCTGGGCCAACCGCCAGATAATCTCCGCCTGGACGAGAGAGGTCTTCGAGAGGTACTTCACCGACGCAAAATTGGACCTCGTCTACGACGTCGCCCACAACGTCGCCAAAATCGAGGAGCACTCCGTCGACGGATCGAAGGAGAGGCTATACGTCCACAGGAAGGGGGCGACGAGGGCCTTTGGTCCGGGAAGGCCCGAGATCCCGGCCGCCTACAGGGACGTCGGCCAGCCCGTCATCATACCCGGCAGCATGGGAACGCCCTCTTACGTCCTCTGCGGAAGCGAGGGGGCGATGAGGCTCACCTTCGGGAGCGCCTGCCACGGTGCGGGAAGGATCATGAGCAGGACCCAGGCCAAGAAGACCTACGCCGGGACCGAGGTGAAGGACGTCCTGGCCAGGCGCGGGATCAAGGTTATGGCGACCCATCCGAAGATGCTGGCCGAGGAGGCTCCGGAGGTCTACAAGCCGAGCGACGAGGTCGTCGACGTCGTCCACAACCTGGACATAGCAAGAAAGGTTGCGAGGGTCGTTCCTCTGGGAGTCTCCAAGGGATGAACCTGAGGGTGGTCCTGGTGGAGCCGATGTATGAGGGGAACGTCGGCTCCATAGCAAGGTCCATGAAGAACTTCGGTTTCTCCGACCTCGTAATGGTCCGCCCCTGCGATATCGAGGACTTCGGCCTCGCCATGGCATCTCATGCGAGAGATCTGATCGAGAGGGCGAGGGTCGTCGAAAGCCTCGAAGAGGCGGTCGAGGGCGCAAACCTGGTGGTCGGAAGCTCCGGCGTAAACGTAGTGGACACCGATCGCCCCCTCCGGGTTCCAAGCCTCAGTCCCCGAGAACTGGCCGAGAGGCTCCAGGGGACGGCAGGTGAGGTGGCGCTACTTTTTGGAAGAGAGGATAACGGCCTATCCCGAGAGGAGCTCATCGCCTGCGACGTCATCGTATCGATACCCACAAGCTCGGAGTATCCGATAATGAACGTCTCCCACGCTGCAACCGTCCTGTTTTACCAGCTATCACAGGTGGAGGCAGGCGAGGTCAAGCTCGCTGGCCAAGCCAGCCTCGCCTGGCTATACGACAACTTCAGGGCCGCCCTGGTAGAGTCCGAGTACCATCAGCACAAGCTCGATAAGACGATGCTGATGCTGAAGAGGATCTTCGGGAGGGCGAGGCTCACCGATCGGGAGGTTCAAACCCTCCACGGGATCATCAGAAACCTCCGGTGGGGTGCTGAGCATCGGGGCGGGGAGCTAGAAGTGGGCGTAAAGTTCGAGGAGGGAGATGAGAGGGCAGGGAACCGCAGGAAAGAAAAATGCGGGCATGAGAGTCTTTGAAGGATCTGCGACAGCCCTTGATTCGTCATCCCTGATTTAGTATTTTTCATCCCCCCATTCGGAGGTCTCATCACTCCTTGACGACATAGGTTCCAGCGATTTTGTCGTGCCAGCCCTGCTTTTTCTTGTCGATTAAGATCCAGATGAAAACAAGGTAGAATGGGATTGCAGATACAATCATCCCGATCCACCGGAGGAAGCCCTTGCCGTATCCTATCGGGTAGGTTCCGGAGATCCCGATCAGTTTTATCTTCATCGCCCTCATCCCTGGGGTCTGACCATTTCCGAAGAAGTATGTGAAGTAGGCCAACTGTATAAACACGCTCAACAAGCCGAGAATTAGGGCGAACGTCACATCATTAACGCTCATCGAGACTTGAGTTAAAACTATGCCGACTACAAATAGGATGAGGAAGTCGATCAGC
>JBFESM010000130.1:0-5719 GCA_041548445.1 Methanothrix sp.
TCGATCCCCCGAATCTCGAACGAGGAGCTGGCCTCGTTCAGCGAGATGGCCTACCCCGAGATCGCCCTCCGGGTGATGCGCCCCTACCTCGGAGACCTGGTCCCAGAGGAGGATCTCGTCGCGATCCTACTGGACGCCTACGACTTTCCCGTGCCCCTCGAAAAGGTCTACGACGAAAAGTACGTCATGAGGCTCGATAAGGGCCCCACCTTCTCCTTCAAGGACTTCGCCGCGCGGCTGATGGGCCGGCTCATGCAGTACTTCCTCAAGCAGGAGGGCCGCTCGATGGTGATCCTCACCGCCACCTCCGGAGACACCGGAAGCGCCGTCGCCCACGCCTTCTACGATTTGGATAACATAGAGGTCGTCGTCCTCTTCCCGGAGAAGGAGGTGACCGGCCGGCAGAGAAAGCAGATGACCACCCTCGGCAAGAACGTCCACGTGATGGCCGTCGACGGCAAGTTCGACGACTGCCAGGCGATGGTGAAACAGGCCTTCGTCGACCCGGACTTCGCGCACCTGAACCTATCGTCGGCAAACTCCATCAACGTCGGACGGCTGATCCCCCAGTCGATCTACTACTTCTACGCCTGGTCGCGGATCGCGGCCCCAGACCGCGAGATAGTCTTCTCGGTCCCCTGCGGAAACTTCGGAAACGTCATGGCGGGCCTCATCGCCATGAGGATGGGCCTTCCCGTGCGAAGGTTCGTCGTCGCGACAAACGAGAACGACGAGTTTCCAAAGTTCATCGAGACCGGCGACTATCGGCCGATCCGCCCCTCGGTCAAGTGCATCTCCAACGCCATGAACGTCGGCCACCCGAGCAACCTCGCGAGAGTCTTCTGGCTCTACGAAGGCTCGATGGACGAGAACGGGACGATCGTCAAAGCCCCGGACATCGAGGCTATGAGGCGGGAGATCTTCGCGGTCTGCATCACCGACGCGGAGACGAGAAAGACGATATCCGACGCCTACAACAGGTTTGACACCCTTCTTGAGCCCCACGGGGCCGTCGGCTGGGCTGGGCTTGCTCGGTACCTGAAGGAGGTCGAGGACTGGAGCCCCTGCGCGTCTCTTGAGACCGCCGACCCCGCCAAGTTCCCCGAGGAGGTGGTTCGGGCCGTGGGGCTTGAGCCGCCGGTCCCCGATGGCTTGGCCCGTCTCGACGATATGGACGAGCGGTTCGATCTCGTGGCCGGAGAGTACCAGGCCTTCAAGGCCCAGCTTTTGAAGCTATTCAGCTGATGGAGGCGAGCTGAAATGACTGACGAGGGATCTGAGATAATATTCGACGACATCGGAAGCTATCCCCTGCCGGCGGGAATGAGGCGGGAGAAGCTGCCCTCGGGCGATTCGTACCTGGAACTGGTGAGGGACGCCCTGTCCCAGAAGATCGAGGCTGGAGTCGAGCGGCCGACCTACCCCCAGTTCAGGGACATGATCAAGATGTTCATGGACAGAATCGAGGACCCTCAAAAGTCTGAGACCCCCTACATTGTAAAGGCGGAGTCGGCTCGGATCCTGGAGCTTGAGGCGCTGGAGGCTCTTGGAAAAGAGATGGAAAAGGAGGGCAAGAGGCTCCGGGCGAGGGTCTGCGTCACGGGGCCCATCGAGCTGTACCTCGCCCGCTTCGGCGCGACCGACTACGCTGACATCCTCGAAAACCTCGCAACAAGCGTCGCAAGGTTTCTGGAAGAGGCGAAAAAGAGCCGCCACTTCGAGGTCGCCGTCGCGTCCATCGACGAGCCTTCCTTGGGGATCAGCCCTAACGTCATCTTCGATGAAGATCAGATGCTGGAGGCGCTCGAGATCGCAGCCAGGCCCTGCGAGAGGATCGACTGCGAGGTCCACCTCCACTCGCCCCTGATGGCGGAGCTATGCTCTCGCGTTCCCGGCATCAACGTCATCGGTGTCGAGTCCGCCGCAAACCCCGACTACCTGAAGCTCGTCGATCGAAAGGTGCTGGAGGATCACAACGCCTACATCAGGGCTGGGATCGCGAGAACTGACATAAACGCCCTGGTGGCGAGGCTGAACGACCGCATGGAGACGAACCTCTGGAAAGAGCCCGAGCGGCTGGAGAGGGAGGTCTTCGCGGCCGAGTCCGTCGAGTTGATGGAGAAAAGGCTCGCCGAGGCCCACCGGCTCTTCGGGGATCGAGTAAGGTACGCGGGCCCCGACTGCGGCCTTGGGTCCTGGCCGAGCCAGAAGATGGCCGCTCGCTGCCTTGCCAGCTGCGCGAGGGCGATCTCCTCATTCAGATCTCGGCGAGATCATTAGAGGAACGACGCCCGGATCCGATTCCGATCTGCTGGGGGCCGGGGGGTCTGTTCGGGCGAGGGAATCGGCCTCGTCAGCCTCTTTTTCAGATCTTCGAATTTTCCTCAGCTGCGGGCTTATCGGAAGTCTCCCGGAGAACAGCCGACATAATTTCTCTGGCTCGAGGGTTTACGTAAATATTTTCTAAAATACGTTTTCGTTCTGAACGGCCGAGATACAGGAACGTAACATAACCACTATGTATAAATATTTTAAGATCATTCTATGCATCATGAGATTGAGGGTTGTGAGCTCGAAAGAGGAGATTCCTGAGCTGAACTCCAACGAGCAGATGATCCACCTGGCCTTCAGGCCATCGAATATGGACGTGATGACGCTGATACAGAGATGCCCGAGAATCCGGGCCGTCCAGACACCCCCCTCCTACTACCGGACCATGTCCAAGGCCGCCCGGCAGTTTTTGGAGATCCAGGGGGTGGAGCTGTTGAGAGGTGACGTCTGGGGTCACAGAAAAGACATCGACGAGTACTACGAGATCGACGAGAGCGTCATAGAGAGATTATCTAAACTGATGTCAGAGGGGCGCAAAATCGACGAGATCATAACTTTGCTAAAAAGAGAGACAAAGCTCTCTGAAGATTTGATAAAGTACATCCTGAAGACCAGCGTCATGATCTGACGAGACCTTTCGCGGAAGGCCGTCTCAGTCATCAGACTGGACGCTTTCGTTGGTGCCTTCGGCCCGCCGAGCTGGCACCATCACGATTTTATCCGATAAGACAGGACTCGAACCCCAGGATCCTAACGGCGAGAGATCTCGCGATTGCCGGTTGGGAGGGAAGGACCAGATCGGTCCATGGGACCTGGGGACTGTCCCAAAGGCACGGGATGGCCTCACCCTTGAGGGACGATGGCCGCTCCAGTCAAAAAATATACCTTCGATGAAACATATTTAAGCGGTCGGTTCTTCGAAGCTCGGCATCGCGGAATCTCAGCAGCAGGTGATGATAATGACAAAGGTAGTGCTCAACTTCAAGACTTACGTGGAGTCCACGGGCATGGCGGCCCTGGAGCTCTCCAGGATTTGCGAGGAGGCGGCAGAGCGGTACGATGTGGAGATGGTGGTGGCGCCCCAGACCGCAGACATCCGTCTCATCTCGGAGAACGTATCGATCCCGATCTACGCCCAGCACGTCGACGGGGTCGGGTTTGGTGGATACACCGGCCACACCACCGCCGCCTCGATCAAGGCCGCGGGAGCCAGCGGAACCCTCATAAACCATTCGGAAAGGAGGCTGAAGCTCGCCGAGATCGAGGCGTCCCTCTCTGCCTGCAGGGCGGAGGGCCTCTCAACGATCGTCTGCACCAACAACGTAGCCACCACCAGGGCGGCCGCAGCCCTGAAACCAGACTACGTGGCGGTGGAGCCCCCTGAGCTCATAGGAAGCGGGATTCCCGTCTCCAAGGCCGACCCAGGAGTCGTCACGGGTTCGGTGGAAGCCGTAAAGAGGATCGAATCCGAAGTGGGGGTTCTCTGCGGTGCGGGCATCAGCCGGGGCGAGGACCTTAAGGCCGCCTTGGAGCTGGGGTCTGTGGGTGTCCTTCTGGCTTCGGGGATAATCAAGGCCAAAGATCAAAAGAAGGCTCTGGAGGACCTCCTCTCCGGGATCCGGGGGTGATCCCGATGATATGCGTCAGGGTCAGGGTATCTGGCAGGGTTCAGGGCGTGGGCTACAGGCACTTCACCACGATCCACGCAAAGGAGTTGGAGGTGAAGGGTTGGGTTCGAAACCTTCCCGGGGGAGGGGTCGAGGCTCTGCTCCAGGGAGAGCGGCAGAAGGTGGGTGAGCTTTTGAACCAGATGAAGACGGGACCGGCTCAGGCCCTGGTCTCCGGCATGGATATATCTGATATCCAGTGCAAGGAGATTGAAGACTTCAAGGTGGTCTATTAAGCTAAAATAGGAGAGATGATCCTTTGCTTTCGGTCAACAGATACAAATGCGGTTATTGCGGGGCCTGCGTGGGGGTCTGCCCTGCCGCCGCCCTGGAGCTGGTGGAGACCTGGATTGAGGTGAACGATGACTGCACGAAGTGCGGCAGGTGCACCAAGATCTGCCCCCTGGGCGCGCTGGAGCTGGTGAAAGAGGCACAGACATGAAGTGCGATCTGGTAGTGGTGGGAGCAGGACCTGCCGGGTCGATGACCGCGAAGGTTGCGGCCGAGGCGGGCCTCGACGTGGTCATGCTGGAGAAGAGGCAGGAGATCGGCGACCCCGTCCGGTGCGCCGAGGGCGTGAGCAAGGCCGCTCTGAAGAAGCTGGTGGAGCTGGACCCGGTCTGGATCTCGGCCGAGGTGAAGGGGGCACGGATCCGAGCTCCCGACGGAACGGAGATCGTGATGTCCGAGGACAGGGCCGGGGCCGAGGTGGGGTACGTCCTGGAGAGGAAGGTCTTCGACCGGGCCCTGGCCCAGCAGGCGGCGGAGGCAGGCGCCAAGGTGATGGTGAAGACGAGGGCTCTCGGCCTCCTTCACGAGGGTGGCGTACCGTCGGGGATCTCGGCTCAGTTCGTCGGCGAGAGCCTCAAGATCGAGGCGCCCCTGGTCATCGGCGCCGATGGGGTCGAGTCGAAAGTCGGCCGCTGGGCGGGGATAGATACGGCCCTGAAGCCGAAGGATATCGAAACCTGTGCCCAGTTCCTCCTCCAGGACGAGAAGATCGACGATGAGTACTGCGAGTTCTACCTCGGAAACGATATCGCCCCCGGAGGATACGTCTGGTCCTTCCCCAAGGGCCACTCCCTCGCCAACGTCGGGATCGGCGTCCAAGGCTCGAAGGCCGACTCGGGAATGCCGATAAGGCTTCTGCGGGAGTTTGTGAAGAAGCAATTCCCCGAGGGGAAGGTTCTGGAGA
Source organism: Methanothrix sp. (assembly GCA_041548445.1). Lineage (GTDB taxonomy): Archaea > Halobacteriota > Methanosarcinia > Methanotrichales > Methanotrichaceae > Methanocrinis. Next base: position 5,194 of record JBFESM010000130.1, read on the forward strand.
TGATGGTGGGAGGAGTTCCCGTGTCTGGGCCCATCGAGACGACCGTCGCCGACGGCGTGATCCTCGTCGGAGACGCTGCCCGGCAGTCTGACCCCATAACTGGCGGAGGCATCATCAACGCCATGAGGGCCGGGGTGATGGCGGGCGAGATCGCGGCAGATCAGGTTCCCAAAGGGGAGGTCGGCAAGGGGGAGCTTATGATCTACGAGAAGCGGTGGAGGGAGACGATCGGAAAGTCGATCTCCAGGAACTTTGCGGTCAAGGAGTTCTTCGTCGATCTCACCGACGACGACCTCAACCGGCTGATCCACTCTCTGGACGGCGTCAACGTCGCAGAATTGGACCTGAAGGGGCTGCTCAAGATCCTGCTTCGACAGAACCCGAAGCTCCTCCTGAAGCTGCGGCACCTGATAGTTTAGTTTAATCTGGTCTAATCCGATCCAGTCAGATCCAATCTAGTCCGGTCTGGTCCAGTCCGGTCCAGCCTTCAGTCGGCCGAAAGTCGGGGCAGACGGTCGAGGTCGAA
>JBFESM010000131.1:0-5666 GCA_041548445.1 Methanothrix sp.
GCAAGGTCCTGTACCAGCTCGCACCGTTCCAACGCCACCTCGGGATCGATCCGGTCCACCTTGTTGAGGACCGAAACGATGGGAGCGTAACATCCGCAGTCCCAGAGGGTCTGGTGGCAGGAGGCTAGCTTATCTCTCAGGATCTCGGGCGGATCGGAGAGATCCACCACCAAAAGGACCAGGTCCGCCTCGATGATCTCGGCCAGGGTCGACCGAAAAGCCTTGATCAGAAAGAGGGGCAGATCGTCGATGAACCCCACGGTGTCGGTCAGGAGAAATCTTCTCTCTTTGGCGGCCACCGCGCGCGTCGTGGGCGAGAGGGTGGTGAAGGGCTGGTCTTTCGCCGTGACCGTCTCCTCAGTGAGGCGGTTGAATAGGGTGCTCTTTCCGGCGTTGGTGTAGCCTGCGAGGGCCACAAGATCGAAACCGAGCTCCCGTCGCCTCTCCCGCCTCCGCTCTCCTGTCTCCTCCACAGCCTTCAGCTCGGCCCTGATCTTGGCCATCCTCCCTTTGATGTCCCGGTACATCGAGACGTCGTAGCTTCCAGACCCCATGTAGCCAGGCCGCTCGCTCAGCTTTTTGAGGGACTCGATCGTTCGCACGAAGGGCGCCTCGTAGGAGAGGCGGGCCAGCTCTACCTGGAGCTTCGCCTCTCTCGTGGTGGCCCGGGAGGCGAAGATCTCCAGGATCAGGTTGAACCGGTCTATCGCCTGGACCTCGAACTCCTTGCTGATGTTGAACATCTGGCCGGGGCTGAGGGGGTTATTAAATATCAGCTTTTCAGGTTCGAGGGAGACGGCCTCGGCGATCTTGCCTCTTCCAAGCTGGAACCTCCGGTCCCTGCCTCTTCTCTGGGATATCTCGGCCAGAACCTTGTAGCCCGCCGACTCGGCAAGGCCCCGAAGCTCCACCATCTTTTCGGGATGCGGACCGTCCCTGGGATCCTCCCGAAAAAGAAGCACCGCCGTCTTCTCGTTCTTCATGCCCCTCCGGCCATCATTTTCCAGGCACCTTCGCCGAGCCCCTCTTCCATCAGCCTCAAAACCAGCTTTCGGCCCGCAAAGGAGGCGTGGTGGGCAAGCTCGATCGCCCTCTTCTCTCCAAGGGATTGGGGGTACTTGAACTCCCGCCCCAGGATGCTCTCAACCCGCCACCGCTCCAGATTGTAGAGGTCGCCCTTCTCGGCCAGGACGACGCCGGATAGACCCCGGATCGAGTCCTCGATCAGCTCGATCACAACTTCCATCTCCACCGACTCGGCCACCAGGGGGACGAGCCTCATCTTCCTGGTCTTCTCGATCCCCTCCGGAGATATCCTCGCCGACACCGAAGCAGAGACCATGATGTACTTTCCGCCTACCATGTGCCTGCCCGAGATGTCGACCGCTACCACGTCCAAGGTATCATCTCTTCTTCAGATCGTCGTCAGAGGTCGATTATGGCGTGCTTGTCGACCACAGCCGTTGCCCGTTCAAGGGTGAGTCCCGCACCCCTGGCGATCTCGATCGCTCTCTCGCGATCGATCAGGTCATCGGGAGCGTGGGCATCGGTGTCGACGACCATCTTCGCTCCTGCCTCCAGGGCGAGCCTTGCCACGTGGCCGTTGGTGATGTTGTGGCCGCGTCGAGCGGTTAATTCGAGGCATACGTTGTTATCTCTCGCCAAATCCGCCTCCTCGGGGGATATGAAGCCGGGATGGGCCAGGATGTCTGCTCCGATCTCCAGGGCTTTCCGGTTTGTTCCAGGTGCCACTGGCTCGACAGGCGTCTCACCGTGGACCACTATCAGATCGGCCCCCAGCCTTTTCGCCAGCGTTGCCAGCTTCTCCATCTTTGCTGGGGGAACGTGGGTCAGCTCGACGCCGGAAAGGATCCTCATCTCCAGGACGTCCTCCAGCTCCTTGACCTTCGAGACCTGGTTCAAGACGAGCTCGACGTTGGTGAAGTCGACGTGATCGGTGATCCCGAGAGCCCTGCACCCCTTCATCTCGGCCCTGCGAACCAGCTCGCAGGGGATCAGTTCGCCATCGCTGAAGACGGTGTGAGTGTGAAGGTCGATCATAGGTTCGCCTGAATCACAAACATTATTAAGTATTGCCTTCAACAAAATCCGCCCAACACCATACTGGGAGTTTTCGATGACCACCGCGATAAGACGTTTAGTACTGGACGTATTGAAGCCGCACGTTCCCACAATTTTGGAGCTTGCCGAGGCTCTGAGCAAGCTCGGCGGAATAACCGGGGTAAATTTGAGCCTATCAGAGGTAGACCAGCAGACCGAGACGATCAAGATCACCATCAAGGGTGACAGGATCGACTACCTGGCCGTGGAGTCGGTGATAGAGGACTTCGGCGGCGTGATCCACAGCATCGACGAGGTCGTGGCTGGAAAAGAGATCGTAGAAGAGGTGGAGACTGCACAGGACCGCTGACGATCGGCCCTGCAGCGCTTTTATGGGAGAAGGACGGGACTGTCAGAACTGGGCCCTCGATATCCGGCTTTCGACACTTCACATCAGATCAGCCGCGTCTTCGTTTGATCCTGCTCGCGATCTCTTTTACCAGAGCGGTTTTGGGACCATTCTTTGGGACCAAGACCCGGCCGGGTTTTTCCCACCACTCTTTCGGGTGGTACTTATCCCTTTCAGCCTCCGGCTTTAAGTTCATCTCCATCGCTGCCACCATTATCTCGTCGACTGTGGGATTCACGATGGCGTCGCGCTTTGAGATCTGCCTTCCATCGCCTCTCGACTTTTCGGCGTCGATGTAGGCGGGCCAGATCACCAGTCTTCCGTCTTTCTTGGACATGGATTCAATTCCACGTTCGCGGGAGGGATAAGATTTTTGGCCCTGGAACTATACAGCCCCGGACGATTTGGGATAGCCTTTTAGAGAAGAAATGCCGAAGAGATCTCTGGAGTTCGTGATCATGAGCGAGAATGCCTATCCCACCGCCAAGGTCGGCGACCAGGAGGTGCCCTGGGACCCGGAGCAGCTGAGGAAGATCCAGGAGCATCCCTGCTTCAGCGAGAAGGCCTGCCACCGGTTCGGCAGGATGCACCTCGCCGTCGCACCAAAGTGCAACATTCAGTGCAACTACTGCATTCGGGACTTCGACTGCGTCAACGAGACCCGGCCCGGGGTCACAAGCCATGTCCTGACCCCCCCCGAGGCCCTCCAGCGGGTCGACGAGGTGATGGAGAAGCTTCACTACATCAAGGTGGTGGCGGTCGCAGGTCCCGGCGAGCCCCTCTTCAACGAGCCGACCTTTGAGACCTTTCGGCTCGTGGGAGAGAAGTACCCGCACCTGATCCTCTGCGTCAGCACCAACGGCCTCCTCCTCCCCGACACCATCGACAGGCTGGATAAGCTTGGCGTCAGCAACGTCACCGTGACCCTGAACGCCGTCGACCCGAATATCGGAAAGGAGATCTACGAGCACGTCACCTATGAGGGGAAGAAGTACACAGGTCTTGAGGCCGCCGAGATCCTCCTCGACCACCAGCTGAGGGGCCTTGAGGAGGCGGTCAAAAGGAAGATGATCGTCAAGGTGAACACCGTCCTCATCCCCACCATAAACGACGATCACGTCGTCGAGATCGCAAAGACCGTCAAGAAGCTCGGGGTCTACATCCAGAACGTGATGCCGCTCATCCCCCAGTATAGGTTCTCGCACCTCTCCCCCCCGACCCCGGCCGAGAAGAAGGCGGTTCAGGACGATCTCGCCAAGACCATGAGGCAGATGAGGCACTGCAGGCAGTGCAGGTCTGACGCCATCGGGAAGCTCGGTTGCGACGTTCAGCAGCAGTTCGACAAGACCGAGGAAAAGTAAGCTGGCCGGGCGGAAGGGAGGAGAGAGGCCGGAAAAGGGTCTCAAACCATCTTTTTATTCGTAACTATTCAGCCACCTTTCCAAGATACTTCAGCTGCCTCTTAACTGAACTCTATTGTGAAGGCATCCCGGACGTAAATGCGTGTTATGGCCGTGGTGGCCTGAATAGTTACGATCGAGCAATATCTGACCGCGACGGATCAGGTTCTCGCCGTAATCTGTCCAGTTCATGAATTGATAAAATACCACGGATCACAAAAAATATGAGTTAATCCACAAAAGCAATGAAAATATGACCGATGAAGTGATCATCGCCGTGAGAAAAGAGCTGGAAGAGAACGCAGACGAGAGGGCGAGGGAGAGCGGCCAGAGGTTCTTCAAAGAGGTGGCGTTGCTCCACGGCGTGAAGGCATCGATCGTGAGGGATATCGCCAAGAGGCGCTTTCGTGAAATAAAGGGCAGGGAGAAGGATGAGATCTTCTCCCTCTGCGAGGAGCTTTTGAAGTCGGACTACAGCGAGGAGGCCTTCATCGCCTTCGAGTGGGCCTACTCGCTTAGAAAACAATACGAGCCCGCAGACTTCTTCGTATTCGAGAGGTGGCTCGTCGATCGCGTCAACAACTGGGCCAAGTGCGACACCCTTTGCAACCACACCCTCGGCACCTTCATCGAGATGTACCCGGAGTTCGTCTCGAACCTCAAAGGCTGGACAAGATCGGAGAACAGGTGGCTCCGGCGGGCGGCGGCGGTGACGTTGATCCTCCCTGCCCGGAAGGGCGAGTTTCTGGATGACGTCTTCGAGATCTCCGATCTGCTCCTCGAAGACGAAGACGACCTGGTCCAGAAGGGCTACGGCTGGATGCTGAAAGAGGCGAGCAAGAAGCACCAGCAAGAGGTCTTCGAATACGTCATGAAGAAGAAAGGTGGGATGCCTCGGACCGCTCTGCGGTACGCCATCGAGAAGATGCCCGCGGATCTTCGGCGAAGGGCGATGGAGAGATGAGATCTGGTCTGTTGACACGTCCAATCATTAAGTCCGACTGTCTTTTTCCTGCCGTTTCTTTTTTATGGCCTTCCATTTGAACTTCAACCATGAAACCCGGTACCTTCGATGTGACCAAGCGACGGGCGAAGATCACAGTCTTCAGGGTTGGCAGGATCTGGACCTTCAAACAATTCTTCGGGGACAAGGAGATCTTCAAGGAACTGGCCGACCATTACAGCCGCGAAAACTACCGTTTTGAGTTTCTCACCGAGCACGAGAGGGACGAGGCTTTCAAAAAGTTAGAGGACCGAGGCTTCGACTTCCATCTGGTCGAGGACCTCGTGGGGTACGTCGTCTGCCTGGACAAGTCAAGCAAGTACGCACCGGTTCTGAAGAACTCCATCGAATACGTTGAAACTCAGAACGAGCGGGTATTCCTGATGAAGGACCTCGTCTCGTTGGAGGAGGCCCTCGAGTTCGGGGCCGAGATTTACGATGGAATAATCCCTTTCTGACCTGCCTGAGGGGGTAACTGAAGGCTGAAACAAAAGGCAGAATATGAGCACAGGTTAGGCGGAAGTCTGGACAACTTATATACAATATTTCAGCCAATAAGCTTCTCATGAAAGAGAGATTTCTGGCGGTCGTCCTTGTCGCCTTCATCGCGATCGGCGCGGCTGTAGCCATGCCGCCTTCCGAGCGGGACGCACTTCAGGACGAAAGCAGCGCCACCTTCCTCGACGTCGTCTCCATCCGAGATGCCGTTGATGCGATGCCCAAGGAGGATCTCAACCAGAGCGAGGCCGATGGCATACTCTACATGGGAGAGGAGGAGAAGCTGGCTAGAGAC
>JBFESM010000132.1:0-5590 GCA_041548445.1 Methanothrix sp.
CTAGCGAAGTATGGAGCGTTTCTGGTTGTTATGATCGCTCTTGCGAGCGGTGCACAGGCAGGATGCGGCTGCAGCGCAGGTGCAGACACCTGGGGCGGCCAAGCATGGCTCGAGGACACAATGAACGAATCGTCGGACGAGGCCACCATGGCTAGCGGGACGGAAGCTGGAGCCGGTGCTGAAGTTGTAGCTGAAGATGGAAACGAGGCCGATTCAGAGGATCAAGACGAGATCTGCTCTCCATCCATATCCGCCCAGGAGCTCCGCGAGAGGCTCGATGGCGACTCAAAGCCCGTAATCGCCTACGTCAGCAACACGCCTCCCAAAAGCTCATCGTACATCGAGGGATCGATTCTCTTCCCCTCAAAGAGCCTCATCCAGGGCGACGGATCTCTCAAACCCGTGGCTGATCTGGCCGGAGTTCTCGGGAACGCCGGGATCACTGAGGAGGAGGACCTGATAATATACGGCGACTGCTTCTCCTGCGGCGATGACACCTTCGTCTTCTGGATCATGAAGTACCTGGGACACCAGAACGTCCAGATCCTCAAGGGAACGGCCGGAGGTTGGGCCGCGGCCGGAATACCCGGGGCAACGGTCACGACAACGAGGCCAGCCACCACCTACTCACCTGACCCATGCCTCGATCTTCTCGCAGATTACGAAGCCGTCGCAGGCGGCGAGGTTCAGGTGGTGGACGCCAGAGACCCCGATCAGTTCGATGCAGGTCACATCGATGGAGCAGTCAACATCGACTACAACCGGGTTATCGAGAACGGCTGGATCAAGGACGGTTCCGCCCTCGCCGAGATCTTCGCCGATCTCGAACTGGATCGGCCGGTTGTCGTCTACACCAAGAACGGAGGCCAGGCCTCCATCGTCTGGTACGCCCTGATGCTCCAGGGGTACGATGCCAGGCTCTACACCTGGAACGACTGGCTGAGCCATCAGAGTTAAGTGGGAATCAAGGCGGGTTTGCGCTGCCTCGCTAAGACCGGCAGCGCACAAGCCCATTTTTGGATTCTATCTCGACAGGCAGGACGGGCTTTTTCAGATCGCCGGGTATACGAAGAAGCTATCCTCCGGGTAGTCAAGCCCCCTCATGCCGAGATACTCCCGGTAAACCCCCACGGGGTCCAGGTCCAGTTCGGGATGGATCATCTGTGCCCAGTAATTGAGGCCGACGACGGCGCCCGTCCCCAGGGTAATGTCCCTGAAGACGACGTAGACCCTGCCGTCCTCCACCGCCGGCACGGTTTCAGCGCCAGGGCGGCTCTCGATATCTTCGACGAGGGCCTCCATATCGGTGGTGTTGCTCCAGCCAAGCTGATTTATCGCCGCCGGCACCTTGATGATCACCTGGGGCATCTCGGCGAGGACCGTTTCCCACTCCACCTTGGGGTTTGCCTCGTCGGCATCGATCACGTTCTCGCCCCCTGCGAGGTCGATCATATCGTTCAGGGCGGACTCTCGGCCGTAGGTCCAGAGAGCCCCCAGGTCGCCGATCGACCCGCCCTCGACGTAGACCTTCGGCCTGTCGAGGTCTGAGACCGCCTCAACAACTTCGGCCTTCTTATCGCTGACCCAGCCATTGTAACTTTCGGCCTCAGATTCGCGGTCCAGGATCATCCCAAGGGTGTCGATCTCCTCTTCCATAGTCTCGGCGTTGTAGAGGTCGAGGCCCACAACGTCGATCTTCTCGAAGGGTCCAAGGTTCTCTTCCACCTCTCCTGCCTTGTTGGCGTAGGAGATCACCAGCATCCCGGGCTCGATCTCGCCGTCGTCGTTCCTGGCTAGGTCCGCTATCTTCTCGTAGTCGAACTCCTTCCAGGTCCCCACGATCTCCCAGCCGCCCATGACGTCGGAGGAGTAGTAAGCCGCGTACTTGGGAACGCTGTCCGTCGTCCCAACGATCTTGTCGGTCTCACCGAGGATGCTGACCGCCTCAGCGGCGTTGGAATGGAGGACGACGATCTTTTCGACCGGGGCCTCGATCGTCACAACTCTTCCCACAGAGTCCGTAATGGTCAGGGGATAATCGGCGGCGTTCGCCATCCCCGAGGTCAGGCAGGCGCTCAGGATTAAAAGTAAAATTAACGGTATCTTATTCAAAATATGAACCTCCTTCCGGCTTGTTGAATGTAAAAGCTGAAGATCTTTATTAATTAATAAGAATTTCGGTCAATATTTTGTAATTCTGCGAGGAGTGGGCGGACGAGCTTTCCTGTCTGGTCGACTCTGTCGGCGAAGCACCGAAAACCGGATTAACGAGCCACGGGTTATATCCAGTAGTTGAGGAACCGCCGACTGTCGGCAGGTTCAATTTTAAAAGAGATCGATCTCGATGGACTGGGAAATAGTAGGTTATGCCGCTGCGGCTCTGACGATGTTCGGCTTTGTGCCGCAGCTTGTGAAGATGGTGCGAACGAAGTCGGTGGATGACGTTAGCCTTTTCATGATGGTTCAGATGGGGCTTGGGGTATTTTTCTGGATGGTCTACGGCATGCACCTGAAAAACTCGCCCCTGATAGTCGCCAACGTCGTCTCTCTTGCGACCCTGACCCTGGGGCTTTTGGTCTACTTCAGGTACACCACCAGAAGGTACTTCAGATAAGAACAACAAAAATGAGCGAAGATCAAAGGAACAGCTCGCAGAGGGCGAGTTTGAAGCTGGAGTAATTCCATGATGGAGAGGCTGACAAAATTTCAGAACGCGATTCTGATGATTCTGACCTGGATGATGGCTCTGGTCGTCCTGCTGGCGACGGTGGAGCTATTTTACGTAATCGTCGCAGACATAGTCTCCCCGCCTCTGGTCCTGCTCAACATAGATCAGCTCCTGGAGATCTTCGGCTACTTCCTCCTGGTATTGATCGGCATCGAGCTTCTCGAGACCTTCAAGATCTATCTAGAGGAGAACGTCATCAACGTCCAGGTCGTCCTGCTGGTGGCGATCATCGCCATTGCGAGGAAGGTGATAATCCTGGACGTCAAGAGCCTTCCCAGCATGACCCTCATCGGGATCGGAGTGATCGTCGTCTCCCTCTCGACAGGCTACTACCTGGTGAAGAAGAGCCAGCACGACGAGAAAGCGTGCAAGCTTTAGATGCTAGATCCGGGTTCTTTACCTGAAAGCTTATCTACCCAAAGGGGTGGGTTAGTGGAGGGCCGCCGGACGGTTGGGGAAAGTCTCGCGGCCGAAGAAATATCAAAACGAAGGGGTTAGCTTGAAGACAACTCAGATATGTCTATCGATCTTAATCTTATTGACTTCAGCGTGTGGATCGTCTATTGCAGAGGACGCGATCAACGGCTCGGATAACGGCACCGATGCTGATATCGCCCCAGCCGCCGAGACCCTCAACCTTGAGGGGATCTGGACCTTCAGCCTCGGGGGATCGGGCACGATGACCGTCGTCTTGTACCAGTCGGAGGGCTTGATCTGGGGCGCTGCAAAATCCGAAAATCCCGAGCCGATGAACGGCGTTCTCTCCGGATCGATCTCTGCCGATAGAATCGAGATCGACACCCTCTACGCTGCTGGAGACGTCCTGACCGTCATCGGAATGGTGGGCACTTTTTCGGGCGAGACAATAAGTGGCAGCTATTTCCAGATCGACAGCCTCGGCGATGTGACCCATGGCAGCTTTGCCGGAATGAGTACCAGCTCCTACCCCGCCGGATACGCGGACCTGGCGGCCCCGGTGGCTGCGGTGAGCACCGAGATTCCCCAGAGCTCTGAGACCGAGGTTGAGCCAGAGGGCAAGACCGTCGATGAGACGGCGGGCGGGTACACCGACGTCCACCAGCTCTCTGCCGGCATAAACCCGAGGATACTGGGGTACGCGACTCCGGTTACCGGAAAAAGTCGAATTGTCTGATGACCGACTAAGAGGGCCGTCGTCCCACCGGGGACGGCTTCTCCTCCCTCCATACATTTTTGCGTCCAGCTTTTCCGCATATCATCTGTCCGTTTTGCTTTTTGCCATCCAATCCGACCGAGGGAACCCTTTAATCCGATTGGGGCGTAATTTCAAGAGAGGAGGAGAGACGAGATGATCCCCGATCGAAATTCGACCGATCCACCCGAGAGCGTGAGATCGGCCCTGGAGGAGGTGGCCGGACGGTACTCGGAACTGGCCCAAGACCTCCGGACCGACCTCGCCGTCGCCGAGGGCAGTGAGGAGGTCCTGGAGCTGGCCGAGAGGTCAACCCTTGAGATGCTGGCTTACCTTCCCATGAGTCCGGTCTATTGCCCCTTCTGCAACCTTCACCATCCGGGCACTGAAGACTGTCAGGACTGCAAATACGCGGCCAGATACGGCCGGTGCACCGAGGCGGGGTCCGCCTTCGACCTAGCCCTGAAAGCCCATTACGACCTGGTGAGGGCGGTCCAGGACCTTCGGCGGAGCCGGTTCCAGGCGATCTCCCCGATCCCGGAAAAGGAGGTCCGCGCCGCCCTCGAAGATCAGGCCGACCGGGTCATCGATCTCGCCAGCCGGTTCGGGCAGAGGGTCCGAAAGGCCCGAACCTCGGAGGAGGTGATGACCCTGAAGACGGAGTTCATGGCCGATCTTGTACGAAACCTTCCCGTGGAGAAGGTTTGCAGCCTCTGCGGCTTCGAGCACCGGGACCTCTTCGAGGCCAAGAACGGGGCCCTCCTTGGATTGAGCCGGCACTGGGCCGCGGCTTGACCTGCAGAGTTCGCCTTCGTCGAGCTTCTGGCCGGGCCACTTCAAGGCCGACGTCCTCGGCCGCTCACGGCCGAGGCCACCAGGACAGCGAGGGGGATCAACCCGATGATCAGGATCGTCTCGGGTGGGAGGTCGAGGGCCGCGGCCAGAATCACGAGGATGATCCCAAGAAATACGATGGTCCATGAGCGGCGGGGGCCGAGGGAGCAGGCACATGCGGGCCCTGGGATTTCTGGTTCAGATTTGTCGGGCTTTTGGTCGTCCGGGTTAATCATTCTACCACCAAAGATGATATTTCTCACCGCAGGGATATATTTCTAATCTCGGGGCCGCCCTCATCTCAGCCGCTCCCCCTCTCTGTTATCGATCCAGAGGCTGATCAGCCTGTCCGACCTTGCCAGGGCCTCGTTCCCGCCCTCAAAGTGGTCGGCGGCCGATCTCATGGCATCCATAAAGCCAGCAGATTCGCCGTCGTCGGCGAGCTTTGCAAGCCTTTTGCACTCCTCGATGTAGGCCTCTCTCACCCGTTTCGCCTCGGGGTTCTCCTGGATGCTGGCGTAAAGCTCCGGGCTCTGGGCGAGGATTCGTCCCACAAAGTCGATCATGATCTCGTAGACTGGGCTCATGAACCGTCTTGAACGGTCTACATCGAAGTCGAGAGCCCGAAGGGTCGAGCCGATCGAGATGTAGGCGAAGTGGGTCAGGGCCTGGACGACGGCCATGATCTGATCGTGCTCCTCGGCCCCAAGGACTTCCACCCGGGCGCCGTCCTCCCGGAAGATCTCCTCCATCGGAGTCAGCCAAGCGTCGCACCTTCCTGCCGCCGGCACGAGGATCACCGTCTGGCCCCGGATGGTGGGTATTGTGGGGCCGAACATGGGGTGGGTTCCCAGGAC
>JBFESM010000133.1:0-5566 GCA_041548445.1 Methanothrix sp.
CTGGCAAGCATCCTTCGTTATATTGGATTAGAAACTTCCTTAAAAACATCTTTAGAATTTAGTATTAGTGAGGCGGTAGATCCGCATGTAACTAGAAAGCGCTTTACCGAGGAGTGGTGGGCTTAACCGATGACCAATGAGTCAGATTCAGAATATGGAGGCAGGAGAATACAGCACCGAAAAAAAACCACCTGTTGCAGGGGAGCCACCGAAAGAGAACCTGAGCTGGAGGGCTCATTGCCGGTTTTTCAGAGCGCCCCGAGCAATAGATCTCATTCTGCCCTGATGCCCGTTCTTTCCGTCGATTCCTTTTCTCTGCCGGCGCGGTCCCTCAGCCGGGGATGTTGCTCATTCATTCTCAGATCGAGAGAATCTTCTCGCGCTGGAGGTCCTCGGCCGAGACCGGGGCCTTCTCCTCGTCAGGATATCCGAAGGCGATCATCGACTCGACCCTGATATTTTCTGGAAGGTCGAGGATTGACCGGACGTACTCCTCGCTGGTCATCGAGTCGTCGTGCATCCTCCTTCTTATCTGGATCCAGCAGGACCCAAGCCCCAGGCTCTGGCCCGCAAGTTGCAGTATTATCGATGCTATCGAGCAGTCCTCGGTCCAGACGTCCGACTCGCTCTCGTCGGCGCAGATGACGATCCCGAGGCGTGCTCCCGCGAGGAAGGACGAGCCGCTCGGCTTCGCCCGCGACAGGGCCTCAAGCTTCGATCGGTCCTCTACGAAGACGAACCTCCAGGGCCTGAAGTTCCGAGAGGTGGGCGATCGGAGGGCCGCTTCCTTCAAGAGCTCCATGATCTCGGGCTCGATATCTTTATCTTTGTACTTTCTTATGCTCCTCCTTTTTCGAAGTATCTCCATCATGAACATTCCTCCGAATAGTCTGTGTCTTTGATGCGAGATAAGCTTAGAGTTTTGGGAATATCCCATCCATAAGTCGCGCTTCAATGGGCTGCATCCGTGAGCCACAAAATTAGGCACATATTCGTGAAACTACATCAGACCAAAAAACATTTAAAATATACCGGAATTAACTTGTTTTATGAGTATCATCGGGCGGGGTTGAAAATGGGTCAAATAACAGATACAGTCGACGTTTATGATATTGATAAGATTATTGAGCGCATCCCAATGGGTCAAAGATGGATCCAGCATCTTAAAGAGGATCTTTTACCGTTTTGGACTATGGAAGAGGCCTTAAAAACTGAAAATGGACTTTTCCCGACCTATAGAACGAATAAAGGCAAACTTCTGCCGCAAGACCCAGCTGAGTGGCCTGAAGAGTTCCAATTAGCGAAAGAAATGAAAGATTTGATCAAACCGGATCGGCTTTATATGCGAGCTCATTCTAGACAGACATACGCCTATGGTATCGCCTACCACCTGACAGGAGATGCTCGGTATCTCGACTATTGCCACAAAGGAGTGAGAGGTATAATAAACGCTATCGACGGCGATGGCGGAGTACATAGCTTCTGGTTGAGATCCAAGGGAGAATGGGGACCAAAGAGGCTCCAAAGGACGAGTCAGGACATCGCCTACGCTCTGACCGGTCTGGGATTTTATTACTACCTCACCCATAACGCAGAAATCCTCGACTACATTACGAAAATTAAAAATTATATATTCGACGAATATTACGACCCGAAAATCAACTTGGTGAAATGGGTTCTTGAAGCAAACGATGATGGCGACGATCCAAACCAAAAAGAGCTGGTCTCTCACCTTGATCAGATCTATGCATATATGCTCTGGTTGACTCCTTCGCTCCCTGAGAAGATGCAACCGGGATGGTATAGCACTCTTCAGCTGGTCGCTAACATTATGATCGAACAATTTTTCAGTGAGAAGTACCAGCTTTTCTGGGGAGCGATAACTAGCCCCGCTACAAAGAGAATAGGCACACCCCATACCGACTTCGGACATTCGATAAAGACACTGTGGCTGATTTATCAGATAGGGAAATTGACGGACAACGTCAGTTACATAGATTTTGCAAAGCGAAAGGCCGTTAACATCATCGACGGTGCGTATATACCTGAAGACGGGTCTTGGGGGAGGAGATTCGATGAAAACGGCAGGTTTGACAACGATAAAGAGTGGTGGGGGCTGGCTGAGCTAGACCAGACGACGGCGACGCTTAGCCTAGTTGATCCATCCTATGCCAGGTACCTGGTAACAACATACGATTATTGGTTCACTTATATGGTAGACCGTGAAAACCACGAAATTTGGCACATGGTCGATGGCGACACTCATAAACCCGTGCTCAAATATCCGAAACAGCATTCATGGAAAAGTTGTCTTCACACTTTTGAACATGCTTTGATAGGATATTTAACATGTCAACAGCTTAAAGGTATGGAGATAGAGCTATACTACGCCTTTGAGGATGAAAAAGAGATCCGATCTGGAAGAGTAAATCCGTATTTTTTCCATGGAAAAATTATCGATAAGCCAGAGGGAAAGATCACAGGCACCTGGAATAACTTAAATATGTACAAAATAACTTTTGAAGATCTCCGTTGATAAATCTCTATCGTGGAGGGCGTCATAATGGATAAGCCGCTAACTGGTAAACGCGTAGCAGTTTTGTTGGAGACCGAGTACATCCACGACGAAATCGAGTACTATCTCAAAAATTTCCTTGAAAAAGGCGCACAAGTGGAGCTTCTTTCCTACCTTTGGGGTGAACCCAAAAAAGAATTTATCTGCGACATCGACAGCTCCGTTCGAATGGTCAGAGATATCCATACCATTACCGTGGATCGCTGCGTAACTCAAGCCGACCCAAACGATTTCGACATCGTGATCATGGCCGCCAATTATTGTGCTGTGAGATTGAGGGAGATTCCGCCGATGGGAAGTCTGGGCTCTGCAAAAGAGGTGGCCACGCCTCCGGCCGTGCAGTTCTTCGCCAAAGCCATGGAGAACAAGAACATCGTTAAAGGCGCCATGTGCCACGCGCTTTGGATTCTCACGCCCCGACCAGACCTCCTAAAGGACCGCAAGGTGATCTGTCACACCGTCGTGCTCGCCGACATTATCAACGCAGGAGCTACCTTCGTGCCCTCACCCGATCACGTGGTCGTTGACGATGATCTGGTAACCGCGCGCTCAGCGGCCGATATTGAAGCTTATTTCGAGGCCTTGGTGAAAGCAGTTGGCAATCGGGCTCAAGGTTAAAGGGTGAAAACGTAGGCCGGGATAGTCCCGGCTACGACTCGTATATCCCGGCCCCGATCCACCAGGTCTCGTCTACCTTCATCACATAGCTGACCTTCTGCTCGGTCTGGTTGGTTACGGGGTTCGTCCACCGGTACTCGTAGAAGCCGCCGCCGTCGTTCAGAGCGATGGAGCGCATCTCCCGACCGACGTAGACTCCTCGCTCGTCCTGGACGTCCAGCCGGTCGGTCCCCACCTCAGAGGGGAGGTAGGGGTGGGCGAGGGCGGTGCCGTTGAAGTCGTGAGCGAAGATGTAAACGTCTCCCCGGACCCAGGGTCCTTCGAGGTCCATGAAATCATTCAAAGCCTTCTCCTTTCCCACCACAAGGGCGCGGCTGGCTGCCTCCAGAACGAAGCTCTCGAGCTCCTCCCTGCTTGCGGGCTTCTTCTCGGATAGGTTCTTAGCCGAAGCCCGGGAGCCGTAGATCCCCGCTCCCAGCCACCAGGTCTCGTCAACCTTCGTCACATAGCTGAGCTTCAGCTCTTCGGTCATGTTTTCAGCGGGGTTTGGGTAGAGGTAGTAGGACTCGCCGCCGCCCGTCCTCGCCAGGGAGAGGAAATCCCGGATGAAGGCGACTTCGTTCGCGTCTTTAAGCTCGATCCGATTCAGTCCGACGATCTCGGGCTGGAAGGGGAGGGCGAGAACGGTCCCGTTGAAGTCGTAGGCGAAGATGTAAAGGTCGTCTTGGACGAACTCCCCTTCGGGGTCGTTGAAGGCCTCAAGGGCCTTTTCCCTGCCGTTATCGAGAGAGTAGTTCAGGGCCTCATCCACAAACTCCCTCAGAGACTCCCGATCCTGCAGGCTGAAGCGGGGTGGCTGGGCTGCCAGGTAGATTCCCGAGCCTATCCAGAGGTCGTCGTCCACCTTGAGAGCGCGGACGAGCTTCAGCTCCTCTACATTCTCCTGGACGGGGTTTGGGTAAACGCTGTAAAGTAAGCCTCCGCCTCGCTTTGCCACCGCCATCAAGTTCCTGATCATGGGAACGCCGTTGGGGTCGACCAGATCGAGGTTGTTTCTGCCCACAAGCTCCGGCAGGTAGGGGTGGGCGAGAAGCGTGCCGTTGAAGTCGTAGGCGAAGACGTAGAGGTCGCCCCTGACAAACTCCCCCGCGGGATCGCCGAAGGCCTCAAGGGCCTCGTCCTTGCCGTTATTCAGAACGTATTCTTTTGCCTCGTCCAAAAAGGAGACCAGCTCCTCCTTAGAGCTTTCGTTGGCGATCGGCGTCAAATAGGGGCTTGGAGCCTCAGCCGAGGCCTCCAACGCCCCCGCGTTGCCGACCAGGCAAGCGGTCAAGAGGACTGAAAAAAAGATCCTGATGTATGTCATTGACATAATCCTATCCTCGTCATGTTAATCCGTTATATCGGTTTTGGCGCCCGAGGACCTTCTGGACCTTAGGTCCAGTCGACATTTACGTCGAGATTCTCGGATGAAAATTAATATCAGATAGACGCCATGAAAAGCGCCTTTGCAGCCCTTTCTGACGGCGGGCGAAACCGCCTCTTTTAAGTGCTCCATTCGAGAAAAAAGATGTCCTGAGGGATTTCGGCACTTTTTTCCGTCACATTTTTGAGCCAAGAAGCCCGTTGGCAGACGGCTGAAATCCCTGCCTGTAACGGGTGAAATCTGATGCTTCTGCAGAGAAATATCTAACATAAATTGGAATCAAAACTTCGGCGTTAAAGGCGAGATCGACACCATAACTCTGCCGTAATCTGAAGATCAACAAACTTAAAAAACTTAACGAAAATCGAAGTGAGATCTCTAGAAGGCCACTGGAGCATAGAACTTGATCCGGTGCTCGCCCCTCAAAGATAATATGATTATATACATATAAATTAAATCGGCCCAAAACAAAACAGCTCAATCAGCTGATCGGAAATCAGCCCACAAAGCATCATATAGATCTAAAGAAAACGATCAGGGGGAAGAGTTGAAGAGCTCCGGCTCCAGATGTTTAGAGACGGAATTTCACAGGAAGTTTGAGTATGTCCAAAAAGAGCGAAGGCGGCACGGATGAGAGCGAAAGAGAACCAAAAGCAGCAATGGATGAATCTCGCGATGCTCGTGGCGATGCTGTGCCGACTGGAAAAGAAAAAAAGATGGGCCCTGTATCGAGGCTCGCCCTCATCTCCCTCCTGGTGAACCTCTCCCTCGTCGGGATCAAGCTCTCCCTCTCGTACATCTCAGGAAGCCTAGCCCTCCGGGCGGACGCCGTCCACTCCCTGGTGGACGTCTTCGGCTCAACCGCCCTGATCCTCGGCATCTTCATATCCGGGAGGAAGAGCAAAGGCTTTCCCTACGGCCTCTACAAGGTGGAGAACCTGGTCGCC
>JBFESM010000134.1:0-5562 GCA_041548445.1 Methanothrix sp.
AAGTCCCGATCTGAAAGTCCGAGATAACCTTCGATACCAACTCCAGCGCTTGGCGCGCCAGACTCCCGAATCAAACACTACCAACGCATCATCAAGACTGAATCGAATTTCAGAGACTTTTCTTCGAGAACAACTCACGAAAAGAATTAGATCGATATCTTCCCCAAATCTCCTGAGTATTTGGAAAATAATGACATGCTTCAAGAGGATTTTACTATCAAATCACCTATCTATCAATAAACTAGTTATAACAGACAATCAAATTATATTCGGGGATTTCGATGGCCAAAATGGCAATAATATACGCAAGTGGCCTCGGCCGGACAAAGAAGATGGCGGAGACGATAGCCGAGGGTGCAAAGACGATCGAGGGCGTCGAGGTGGTCCTGAAAGACGCCTACGACGCGATCATACCCGGTGACGTGGACGGGGCCTCGGCCATACTCTTGGGAGGGTCGACCTACAACTCGAAGCTGAACAGGACGATGAACCCGGTCCTGGAGAAGCTCGCCGGGATGGACATAAAAGGCAAGGTGGGGCTCGCCTTCGGCTCTTACGGCTGGAGCGACGAAGGGGTTCCAACGATCATCGAGAATATGAAGTCCTTCGGCATGAACGTGATCGTGCCGGGACTCAGCGTCGTCCAGGTACCCGACAAGAAGGCGTTGGAGAAATGCTTTCACATGGGCCGGACTGTCGCGAGGGGGATCACTAACTGAGGAACTCTTGCCCCTCTCCTCCCCCCGTCTTTGAACCAGCTTCAAATTTCGTGGATTTTCTGGGCAAAACACGCGGCTTCCGCCGTACGCAAAAGATCACAATTTCGGCCTAGCAAGGTGGCCGAAGGCGATGATGTCGCCTCTGGCCACAGCTTTTTTCATCTGCGGGGGCGATATGCGTGAGAAGGTGACCGACTTCATGGACCCTGTGCTTAAAAAACTCGGCTGGAACGCCTTTTTCGGAGAACGCTTCCGGGAGTACGCCGTCGACCACGAGCCCGGTCGCATATCCACGATAAGCAAACGCGGCTGCGAAGTCCACATGAAGGAGGGCGTCGTGCGCGCCAGGTTCTCAGGGAGGCTCCGCCAGGACGGCCTTCGTCCCGCCGTCGGAGACTGGGTAGCGATCTATCGAGACGATTCCGGCACCCGCACCCTGCAGGCCATACTGCCGAGAAGAAGTAAGATCTCCAGAAAGGACCCCAGCAGGGCGACCGGAGAGCAGGTGATGGCGACGAACATCGACACCGTCTTCATCGTCACATCCCTCAACCAGGACCTGAACCTGAGGCGTCTGGAGAGGTACCTCGCCGTGGCGAGGCAGAGCGGAGCTGTGCCGGTCGTCGTGCTGAACAAATCGGACCTATGCGCCGACGTCGAGGCGAAGATCGGCGACGTGAAATCGATCGCTTCCAACCTGCCAGTCTTCGCCATCAGCGCTGCCGAGAAGACCGGCCTTGAGAAGCTCTCCCCGTACCTCAAAGACGGCAGGACCGCCGTCCTGCTCGGGTCTTCCGGCGTCGGCAAATCCACCATCATAAACGCCCTGGAGGGGCGCGAGAGGCAGAAGATCGGCGAGATCCGCGAAGACGACGGCCGGGGGAGGCACACGACGACCGCCCGGGAGCTTCT
Source organism: Methanothrix sp. (assembly GCA_041548445.1). GTDB lineage: Archaea > Halobacteriota > Methanosarcinia > Methanotrichales > Methanotrichaceae > Methanocrinis. Next base: position 1,632 of record JBFESM010000134.1, read on the forward strand.
GGTCCTCGAAACGGGCGGGATCATCATCGACAACCCGGGGATGAGGGAGATCCAGCTCTGGGACGCCGGCGATGGGCTCGACGACGCCTTCCAGGACATCATCGAGCTTGGCAAAGAATGCAAGTTCAGAGACTGCCGGCATGAGACAGAGCCGGGCTGCGCCGTCAAGAGGGCGATAGAAGAGGGGTCGCTCTCGGAGGTCCGGCTGGAGAGCTACCGGAAGCTCCAGCGCGAGCTGATCGCCATCGAGAGAAAGAAAAACCCGACTCTGAGGGCCGAAGAGCAGAAAAAGTGGAAGAAGATCAGCCGCATGGCAAAGGAGATCAAAAAAAGGAAGGCGGGCGAACTTTAAGGAAATATCCTGACTTTATGCCGCCTCCTTGTACCTCCCACCGCAGACGACGTACTTCGCCCCGTCGCTCCCGGTGACGAGCCTGTAATACGTCGTCTTGTAGAAGAGGCCTCCTTCCGCCGGGTTCGTCCAGATGTAGTCGATCCAGCCCGCGCCATTGGCCAGGGCCCCGGATACAAGATCGTCCCTGAACAATTTTCCGGATACGTCCGCCTTCCCCTTCATGCTATGGCCGGAGAGGCCGGGGCTCCCAGCATCCGCCACCAGGTTCACTTCGGCGTCGTAGACGAATACGTAGAGGTCGGGGTTCTCTTCGTCCATGTAGGGGTGCTCTCCGGCATCGATCCTGGCGAGGGTTCCAGGCGCGTCCTCCTCAAGGTCGGCGGCGGTGATGTCCACGAGGCCGACGACCCGCTCCTGTGGGACGCCATCCTCGCTGTACCTGACCGGAAGATGCCTGTAGAGCGTCTTCTGATAGGCGCTGGTGCCGTCGTCGCCCACCTTCCTGGTGTCGTTCAGACCGTCCTGGAAGGCCTGGACGAGGGAGGCTGAGACGTTGGCGTTGAAGGCGTAGTAGAGGTCGTAGACTCCCAAAGCTCGGACGACCTCGTAGTCCGATGTATCTGCGCCTAGCTTCTCCAGCTGGTCGAAGGTGCTGATCTCCTCGTAGGCCAATAGGTCGATGGAGCCGTTCGCCAGCATCTCCACAAGAGATCCCGCCTCCTCCTCGACGACCAGATCCTCCTCCCTCGCCCCTAGGTCGAGGAGACGGATCATGGCCGAGTCCTCGTCGACGGCGCCTATCTTGAACGCTCCCAGATCCTCGGGCCCGACGATCTCGATCTCCCTATCCTTTCTGGCCACAAGAACGTCCCTGATCGTCATTATGGGCCCTGCCCACCTGAAGGACCCCTCCCTCTCAGAAAGCCTGACCGTGGAGAAGAGGACTGAGCCGTTCTCCTTCAGGGCTCTCTCGTATCCTTCGCTCCAGGAAAGAAGCTGGATCTCGCTTCGGTTCAGCTCGACGCCCATCCGGTCCAGAGCCTCTTCCAAGAGGTCCACCGATAACCCCTGCGCCCTCCCGTCCTCCTCGAAGTTGAAGGGCGGAAACTGCTCGGTTATGAAAACGAGATCTTCTGCCGATTCCCCCTGGGCGAGGGCGGCGGAGTTCGACAAGACGGCTCCAAGGGCCATCAGGGTCAGGACAGCACGCCAGCCGATTTTAAAAAATGAATCCAGTTCAATCCCTCCATCTGCATCACCCGAGGGAATGGGACCAATATTATTTATGCATTTTTAATCGGTCGTAAGTTTGGCGGGTTCTGGAACGGAAATTTGAATAATAAGAAGAGTTAAAAGATATAAAATTCCATCAAAATAGGGGAGAAAGACCATGAAAATCCTGTTTTTGATCATGGCGATCGGGGCCCTCGTCTTCACCGCGGGCTGCGCCGATCGAGAAGATAGTGGAAAAGCCGAGGCTGAAAACGGGGCGGTGGCGAACTCAGTTCTGCTGGTGGAAGGCGCGACGGTAGACATCGAGAGCGGCAACTTGACCTATCCCGCCTACGTGGCGGCGCCGGCTCCGACCGGAGATGGGGGCGAAGACGGGGGCGAGATGGCGAGGTACCCGGGCATCGTGATGATCCACTCCTTCAACGGCCTTGAGCCCGGCTACCTGGACCTCGCCGACGAGCTCGCATCCAAGGGTTACGTGGTGATCGCGCCGGAGTGGCAGACCTTCGGGAGGACGCCCACAGACGAAGTCGTCAAGGAGCTCGTCAGAAGCTCGGCCGACTATCTGAAGGGAAGGAGGGACTTGGACGGCGAGAGGCTGGGGCTCACGGGCTTTTGCGCCGGGGGCAGATACACCATGCTCTTTTTGCCATCGATTGAGGAGTTCGATTCCGGCGTTGCGTGGTACGGATTTCCGTACTCGGCCGGGTTCAACAACGAGACCCGCCCCGCGGATCTGATCGAGGGTCTCAATGCACCGATGCTCATCATCCACGGAACGAAGGACGCGGCCAGCCCCATCTCCGAGATATACAGGTACGCCACCGCCCTCGACGAGGAGGAGAAGTACTTCGAGCTGAAGGTCTACCAGGGCGAGCCCCACGGCTTCATGATCGAGGAGGGCGAGCTCTCTGAGAGCTTCCCAGCCCAAGACGCGAAGGTGGAGATGGCAAGATTCTTCGACAGGACGCTGAGGTGAGGTCAGGCCCTGCGCCCTCAGCCCTCTTTTTTCTGATATAAAAAGATAATAAATATGAATCCTTATAGCTGATGCTCCGAGGTGAGATTTCGATGTTTCGAGTCGGGTGGGAATGGGCCAATGGCGCCGGTGGGAGAGGGATCGAGTTGAACCCCCCCAGGGTCGAAAGCAGAGATCGCTCTGGTGTTCAAGCAAAATTATTTAAGTTATTAGCTTTATCATTTTATTGTGATTGCATGAGGCATAATCTGTGGATTGGTATAGCTGCAATTTCGCTACTGTTTTCTTTGCCCGCTGCGTTTGCCCAAAACTGTGATTGGACTGGAACATGGGAAACTGACTGGGGAACAATGGAACTACAACAGTCCGGCAACACAGTTACGGGAACTTACACCTGGGACAAAGGACGTATCATCGGAACTGCCTTCGAAAACATGCTCATCGGCACCTGGTCGGAGGACGCTCAAGAAAATCCCTATAGCCCACCCGATAACGCAGGAGACGTTGAATTCACCACAGATGAATATTGCTACTCTTTCGGCGGCAAATGGCGATATGGTTCTTCTGGGGAATGGTATACATGGACCGGTCACCGCGTTATTCCTCAAAACGTCACCGTAAATCTGGAAAATGGGGAAGCAGGTCCAGTAACGTCTCAATAATGCCGGATCAGACCTCACACCCTCCGCTCTTTTTCGAATTAGATCTCCTCGCATTCCCGGCCCGTTACCATCTCGCTGACCCAGTCCCAGTCGTGATCGTAGATGTGGGCCGAGCAGCTGACGGTCGTGATCGATCCGGGCTCCGCTCCTGCCCTATCCGAGACATACTCAAGGAGCCTGGTGAGGCCGTAGAGGTTCGCCGGATAGGCGCCCGCAAAGTCGTGGCTTCTGAATAGGGCCGCGAGGTGGAGCCTCCCATCCCTTATCTTGAAGTCGTCGACCATCATGCAGGGAACCTCCTCCTTCTTCGTGTCGACGGGCGGGATCCAGGTGACGGCCGAGGCCCTCCTGGAGTTGGGGCTCGCCCGGAGGCGGCGTATGACGTACTCGATCTGGTCGACGGGCTCTCCTGCGTTTCCCTCGTCGCCCTCTTTTTCCTTCCCGAAGCTCGGCAAGGTCCAGGACCGGAGCCTCTCTCCGTAGGTGTACTCAAAGCCCGGGTTCTCGCCGCTGATTAGCTGCTCTGCGTATTCCTCCAGCCGGGGCCGGTTCCAGGAGTACTCCTCCGGGATCATATCCCTCCTCGGGTCTTCCACCACCACCTCGAGAGCCAGAATCTCCCTGGTCCTGGTGCCTCGCTCGTCGGTGATCTCCTCGCCCTGACGCCAGATGAGGTTGAGACCCCGGCGCCAGGCCTCGGGG
>JBFESM010000135.1:0-5467 GCA_041548445.1 Methanothrix sp.
GATCGAGGCTCCCCTTGTCAACCTCCTAAAGCCCGAGATCGTGAAGCTGGGGTCGGAGGTGAACGCTCCCATGGAGCTGACCTGGTCCTGCTACCTGGACGGAGATGTCCACTGTGGTGAGTGCGAGGCCTGTCAGCACCGGAGATTCGGCTTTTTGGAGGCGGATGTGGTTGATCCCACAGAGTACCGATGAGATCGGCTTTCTGGGAGAGATCTTCTCCTCGTTTCAGGGCGAAGGCCCCCTGATCGGCAAGAAGCAGGTATTCGTCAGGACCGCAGGCTGCAATTTAAGCTGCAGCTACTGCGACACACCGAGGTTTCGTCGCGACGTCAAATTTTGTGGGGTCGAAGACCCTTCAGCCTCGGGCCTTTTCGGGCAGGCCAAAAATCCGATAAATCTGAGCTGGGCGATGGAGCAGATCCTGGCCCTGTGGGCTATTGGCACTCAAAGCGTCTCGATAACCGGGGGCGAGCCCCTCTGCCAGCCGTGGTTCGTCGAGGCCCTGGCGATGGGGTGCGCCGCCGAGAATCTACCCGTATACTTCGAGACGAACGGCTTTTCCCGAAGTCGCTTCTCAAGGCTGATCGACTGGATCGACTTTGCGGCCGTCGACATTAAGCTTCCAAGCCACAGGGCCTGTTCTTCAGGCGAATTGAGCCGTCTTGTTGAAAATGAGCTTGCCTGTATCGAAGGCGCCTCCAGGGCGGGGGTCGTCACCATCGCCAAGGCGGTAATCCTGAATTCTACATCGATTGTAGAGATAGAAAGCCTCTGCCCCCGCCTTGAAGGGCTGGAGGTCACCTTTGTGCTCCAGCCAGCTTCGGGAACTCAAAAGCCGGATCCAGAAAAACTGATGCTCCTTCACGAGGCAGCATCGGAGCATCTGGGAAAAGTGGTGGTCATACCCCAGGCCCACAAGATGATGGGCGTTCTCTGAAAGGAGGGAGCATGAAATAGGTTTTTTCAGATTATGTTTTTTTTCAGATCAGATCGATAGATTCGTCCTTCCTCTCAGCGATCCTCTCTTTCACCATCTGCCTTCTCTTCTCGGCGCTCTTGTCGTACATATCCTTGTATCGATCGGAACGCTCATCCTTATCCCATCTTGCAACTCTCCGGTCGAGCGCCTCGAACATGTGCTTCTCTGCGGCCTTGACCGTCTCCAGATCACCCCGGAGAACCAGTATCTCTCTCTCTTCGGTCTCGCCGTCCAGCAGGCCGATCTTGGCGTTCCGCCTCACCGGCTCCAGCTCGAAGTTGTCCACCAAATCCTGGATTACGCTCAGGGGCATCCCGATGGGAATCGCCAGGTCGTAGAGCCCCACAAGTTCTTCTTTGTTCTCAATTTCAGCGTCGGCCATCCCAATATCACCTCCTGATCCTCGTCCCTTGAAGATTTAAGTCTGTCGAAAGGTCAAATTCACCACTATCAGTCAGAGGCAAGCGAAACCTTGCGCGGCGAATCTGCTGCTGCGGCGAGCTTTTCCTCACCGTCCAGACGACCTTCTCTTTCAAAGATGCGCATGGGGCGGCTCACTTTAGCTATCAGATCTGAGCCAGTCTAGGGAAACTGTTATTAAGGGGTGGCTCAATCAGAAAGGCTGCCGGGCCCGTAGCTTAGCACGGTTGGAGCGCACGGCTGATAACCGTGAGGTCACGCGTTCGAATCGCGTCGGGCCCACCAGAAACCAATTTTTCCTTCTTTCGCAAAGCTTGAACTCGTTTTTGTTTAAATCAGATCTGTCCTTTCTCAAAAGACAGTCCAGGACGTCCAGGAATTACTCTCCGGCTATGTCGCCCATGAGGGTGGTGTTCATCACGTAATCGAAGCCCAGGGCTGGGGTTCCACACCATCCTGCCTGCTCGAGTATCCCCATGAAACAGACACCGATGAGCTTCTTGTGCTCGATCTTCCCGAGAAGAGCGGCCATCTCCTCGATGCTAACCCCGATCTTTGGCATCGCCATCCCCCCCAGGATCACCACCACGTCGGCGTCGGGGCTGGTGGCATCGCCCAATTCCATCCCGTACTCTGTGGCCACCATCTCCCTCGCCTTCTCAATCTCCAAGTTTGGCACGAAGGCGAGCTTCTTGTCCCTGATGGGAAAGCCCAGAAACTCGGCGAAAGGGGTGCAGAACCCCCGAGTCCCGACGAAAGTTATGCTTTTGTCATCCTTCACAAGATCTCGAAATCCGTTCAGCATTCCGCCAAGTCCTTTTATTTCGGTAATTTTCTTCATTGAATCTCTCCTACGCCCAAATAACGCTCCAAAGGTTTTAAGCTTTGACCCTGCTTCAAAATGTTTATCTGGATTGAACAAGTTCCTTCCGGCACGATGACCAAGAAATCGGTGAAGGAGAAAAAGAGGGCGGAAAAGAAAGATCGGCCCGCACCGAAGAAGCGGGTGATGCAAAGCATCCCCGATCTTTACGTCTACGCGGGCCTGGTTCTGGTCTTCCTCTTCTCGCTCTACCTGAGGGTCTACAGACCCATGTCACGTGTCCTTGTCGGAGATTCCGTATTCTTCGATGGCAACGATCCCTGGTACCACATGATGCTGGCCAAGAGCACGATTCTTAATCTCCAGCGGCCGTGGTTCGATCCGCTCACTTTCTTCCCAGAGGGAACGCCCATCCACTTCGGGCCTTTCAACAGCTGGGCGATTGCCGTCCTCTCGTACATAGCAGGTCTTGGAAACCCCAGCATGCACACCGTCGAGGTAGTGGGAGCGATCTTCCCGGCCGTTCTCGGAGCCCTTCTCGTCTTTCCCCTCTACTTCATAGGGCGACAACTCGGTGGGCGGACGGCGGGCTTTTTGGGCGCGGTCATGATCGCCGTTTTGCCGGGCCAGCTCCTGTCGCGATCGGTCATAGGTTTCACCGACCACCACATAGCGGAGGTCCTCCTCAGCACCACGGCGATGCTCTTTTTCATGCTCGCGGTCAGGTCGGGCGCCGGCAAGCTCACCTTCGCCTCTCTTCGCGGTGGCAATCTCGCGGCTTTGAAGAGGCCGCTCCTCTATGCTCTCTTTGCCGGCCTTTTCCTCGGACTCTACATGGATGCCTGGGCATCTGGCCACCTTTTCGTGGGGATACTCCTGGCTTTCGTCACCATCCAGAGCATTGTCGACCACCTTAGAGGAAGAAACGTGGAGTATCTGGGGATCACGGGGACGACCACCTTCTTGATCACCCTCCTTTTGATCCTGCCCTTTGTCAGGGTCCAAAACGGATTCAGCTCCGTCCACTACTCCCTGTTCCAGCCCACGATGCTGATCATCGGGATCGTCTTCGTGCTCTTCCTCTCCTTCATCTCGACCCTCCTCGTTCAGCGCAAGATGGAGAGGCGCTACTTCCCCTTGGTGGTATTCGGGTCGATAGCCATCGTTTTTGTAATGCTCATGGTGGCGGTCCCCTCGTTCACAGGAACCCTGATGAGCGGTTTGGACATATTCCAGCCCAAGACCGGCGGAGGTGCCACCATATCGGAGGCCTCCACGATACTGGAGAGGTACGGCATCCAGAGGAACTTCCCGGGCTTGATACCCATTCTTTCGCCCTTCTGGCTGACCCTCCTGGCCCTGCCTCTCATTCTCCAGCGTTATTATCGAGACGTGGGTCGAAACGCCGAATTGCTCATCGTGATCTGGACGCTGACGATGCTAGCCCTCACCTTCGCCCAGAACAGGTTCGCCTACTACTACGCAGTCAACGTGGCCTTCCTCTCTGGGTACCTGGGATCGTTTCTTCTGGAAAAGACCCGGTTCCTGGAGGTGGAGGATGCCGCCGTCAGGATGGCCAAGGGATCATCAAAAGAGCCCTTAGACCAAAACCGTCTCTTCACCAACGTCGCGGCCGTCGTCATCCTCTCGGTCCTCTTCGTCTATCCGGCCATGTTCGGGACGGTCCAGGGCGCTTATATCGGAAGCTTCCACTCGGAGTACCATGTAGGCCCCATTCAGTCTGATTGGTACGATTCCGTAGCCTGGCTAGAGGGTAACACCCCTGACCCGGGAATGGACATCTACACCATCTATGAAATGCCACCGGTGGGCGAGAAGTTCTCTTACCCCGATTCTGCCTATGGGATCATGTCCTGGTGGGACTACGGCCACTGGATCGAGACGATAGGCCACAGGATCCCTAACGCCAACCCATTCCAGCAGGGGATAGGGAGCAAAGAGACCGGAAGGCCCGGATCGTCACCCTTCTTCCTGGCCGAAAACGAGGATGAGGCCGAGGCGGTCCTGGCAGGCCTCGACGAGAACAGATCTCCTTACTCCAACACCAGGTACGTCATCACCGACGTCGAGATGGCCATGGGCAAGTTCCACGCGATAGCCGCCTGGAGCAACATATATCCCGGTGAGTATCAGTTCAACTACTGGCAGGACGGCCAGCCGCTCACCATCTACAGGACGCCCTACTTCAGGACGATGGTCGCGAGGCTCCACTTCTTCGACGGGACCGAGGCTGAGGTTCAGGAGGGCTGGACTATGGCCTTCCGCTCAGACGGTCAGGGCGGCGTCTCGGTCGAGCCTCAGAAGCGGTCTAGAGACTATCAGGAGCTTCTTGACAGCGTGAACGAGAGCATCGAACGCGGCTACGCGGCGGCGGAGGTCGTATCCCAGAGCCCGGTCATGACCTCTGTCCCCCTGGAGGCCCTGGGCCATTATAGGCTGGTCCACGAGTCTCAAAGCTCGGTGACCTCCAACGGCCAGAAGTACGTCAAGATATTCGAGCATGTTCCGGGTGCCACGATCGCTGGCAAGGCCTCCCCCGGCACAGAGGTCGTCATATCCGTTCCGATCACGACCAACCGCGGAAGAAACTTCCTCTACAAGCAGTCCAACGTCGTCGATTCAAACGGCGAGTTCTCTTTGGTGGTGCCCTACTCCACTGAAGGTCCCGCCGCCTGGAGCACCAACTTCGACACCGGACCCCTTGGTCCCTACACGTTGAAGGTGGGAAGCGTCCAGTACGACGTTCGTGTCCCCGAAGGAGCCGTGATCGCCGGGAGTTCGATCAATATATGATGCTTCTGGAGGAGATGACCTGGACTGAGATCGAGGCGGGATTTGAGAAGACCAGGACCGTGATCCTGCCGGTGGGCGCGACCGAGGAGCACGGCCCCCACCTTCCCACCTTCACCGATACGATCCAGGCCCTGGAAGTGGCAAAAGAGGTGGCCAGAAGAAGGCCGGTCTTCGTCGCGCCTCCGGTCCACTATGGGGTCTGCAGGTCGACCCGCGGCTTTCCGGGGACGATCTCCATCAGCCCCGAGGCTCTGAGGACCCTCATCCTCGACCTTCTCTTCGCCTTTCAAGATTCGGGGTTCGAGAGGGTTTTGATCCTCACGGGCCATGCGGGCGGCCAGCACCTCGCCGCCCTCAAGGAGGCCTCAGAGAAGGCCGTCGCCAAAAGAGACCTTCGGGTGAGCCTCGTCTCCGACTTCGACCTTATCGA
>JBFESM010000136.1:0-5462 GCA_041548445.1 Methanothrix sp.
CCCAGCGAAACCATCGTCTCCAGCATCAACAAGAACTTCGAGCAAGGCTCATCCTATCCTTACAACATCATCGTTGAATGTAACTCCCGTACCATGGGCCAAGTCTACGAATGGTTCAAATACGTCACTCGCGAGAACGCCACCTCCAGCACCTACATCATCTGGAGAGTCCAGGAGAGCGATGCGGGCAACTACACCTGCAAAGTGACCTGCGACGAAAATAGCGCTGAGGATGCGGGAAGGCTCTACGTCGGATGGTGGGATTGCGAAGGAGGGATAAGTCCCTGCAAATGTCAATTTCGCCCAAAATAGGAATAAGATGCCATGACCTCGGGATCGGTCATGGCACGATCTTTTTTTCCCTAAGCGAGCCTCATCATTCCCTGAATGTTTGAGAACCGCAGAAGAATAGGGAGTTCAGCCCTTCAGCCGAACTCCAGCTTGCAGTCTTGAGCCGCCTCCATCATGTAGGCATCCCCAGGGATCATCGGCTCGTTCTTATCCAGATGGACCCACCTTCCGTCCCTGTAGGTCCAGAAGAAGGCCGATACTATCCCCTCATCGACGGCTTCGGGGTAGGTGTAGCGCTTGTGGTTCGCCCTCACTGTGAGATTGGCCGCCGGAACCGTCTCGTTCACGGGAACTCCGACCAGGTTCCAGCCCTCCTGCAGCTCCACCATGTAGGGAAGCTCCACCGGCTTTCCCGGTATCTCCAGGGTGAAGCTCTCCTCGCCGTCGATGACGTAACCCATTCCCGGTTCGAGGTCGGTCACGTTGAAGGCGTGGTCGTCCCTGATGGTGTAGTTCCAGCCGTCTTCAGAAAGGGTGAATATCCCGCGATAGCTCTTCCGATCGAGGGCTTTGGCGACGGAGGGATCTTTCGGGTTCAGGTGGATGGAGAAGGGGCTCCAGCCCACCGAGACGTTGACGACCTGAACCTCTCCCGGCACCTGCCTGTACTCGACGGTGAAGGTCCTGCTCTCGTTGAGGGCCGGGCTCAAGACCGGCCAGACCACCCGCTTTTCAGAGCCGATCAGCTCTTCGCCGTGCCAGACCGCCCGTCCCCTCTCCTTGACCACGATCTCTTCGGCGTCTTCAGGCAGAACCACCTCTCCGATCAGGGCGGGGGGAGCGTTCAGGCTCAGATAGCCATCAGAGGAGTCCTCCACGATCCAGTAGATCCAGTCGGCAGACCACTCGGAGGTTGGCTTGATCGATACCGAAACCTCGCCGGTCGCGTTCGATTCGGTGACGTTCGAGACCTCGATCTCGTAAGGCAAGTCTGGGGTTTGCGGGATCGTCGGCCTGAAGGCCGGATCACCGAATAGCGTGTACATGCTCACGGTCTGATTGAGCATATCTTCGACGGGGACGCCCCAAGTCTGGGTTCCGACGATCTCTTCGAGCTCGGTCCCCTCGGTGGCCCGGATCTTCGATATGTAAAGGTTGTTTGCCGCCGTCATCGCCTCGCCGATGGTGGCGTTCTCGAATACGAGGGCCTGATACATCCTTCCCGCATGATCATCTGAGCCGAATATATAGGAGAGGGCGCTCGCTCCGACGTAGTTCACGGCTCCAGCCTTCAGGAAGGCCAGGGCCATGGAGTCCTCTAGCCTCGTCGGGATGAACAGGTCGATCCCATCGGTGTAGGCGATGGCTCGGCCGTTCAATTTGGAGGTGAGACAAGCCGAGGTGGTGGTGGTCTGAGGGGCGAGGGTCAGCTGCTTCACCTTCTCCTCGTCCATTACAATGTCCATCAGCGCCCAGTAGGATAGCTGCCAGCCCCATTCGACGCCGTGATAATAGAAGTAGACTATGTTCTCGCCGCTGTTCATCTTCGATGATACCCTCTGGTAGGTCGCCTCCTCCCAGCGGAGGTTCTCGGCCAGGAGCCCCGCAGCCCTCAGGTACTCTCCGATCCGCAGGGGAATCGGCGACGCGGGCCACGTGGGATAGTCGGTGGGCGACGATATCACCAGGGCTGAGTCTCTCCAGTCGCCCCCGATTCTGTCGTAGGCGAGGGTTCTTGCCGCCACCTGAGATGCGTCGTAGACGCTCAGGCCTATCATCCTCCCCGATGCCACGTCCTGGTAGCCGTCGTCGTCCAGCTCGATCGAATACTCCCTATTAATATCGAACTCAAAGGCATCCACCTCTTGTCTTTCTCCCGTGGGTATGAAGGGGAGAGATCCGGGACCTGCGACCACGATCAGGTACTGCGGAGAGATCTCCAGGTCTTCTACAAGCATCTGGAGATCCGCCTCCACCTCGGCAGGGTCCAGATCTTGGGGGTTTTTGGCTGCGTCCACCACGATCCCTCTCCTCGCCCCGGCCATCTCGGCCGATATGAGGGAGAGCTTGGGGATCTTGGTGTGGCTGAAGGCGGTCACGTTTATGGGGCTTGCAGAGGCCGCGACTTCCACAGTGAAGTTCTCGGTTCGATGATCGACGACCTCTTCGCTCCTCCAGGCCTCTAAGTTGAAGGTCCAGGTCCCAGGTCTGCTGAAGAGGACGGAGGTGGTGCAGACCGTATCCGGATTGCAATCTCCGAAAGCCTGGCTGCCGCTCCAGCCGTCGGGGCTGTAGTAGTTCAGAACCACGTGGAAGGGCTGCCTTGCCACCTCCCAGGATATCTCGGTCCATCCCGGCGAGGTTTGGGATGGATAAGTTATATTGACAAACGGTCTGTCATCGACCACCTCAATGCCGTTGCCGTTTTCGTCTTCACCATTTTCTTCCATGCCGCTGTAAGTCACCGAGATCCCGCCATCGAGGGGCTGAGTCCATCCGGCGTCGAGGGCGTGAAGGACCATCACCTCCAGGTTCAAAGTGGCGAACTCAGAGGGGCCGAGACTGTCAAGGGTCCAGTTCAGGAGAGATCCGTCGAAGAAGGCGCTGTTGACATTCGGCTCCGTGCCGGTCAGGGGATCGACGAGCTCGACCTCGCCTGATGCTGTGCTCCACCAGACCACTAGCCTAGCGGGCATGATCAGGTCGGTTAAAGCCACGTTTTCGAGCTCTTCTTCGCCGCTGTTCTTGAGGGTGACCTTGAGCCTGACGATCTCGCCCTCGCTCTCCGAGGGTATCTCGGTGGGGTTCACCTCGACTTCCAGGAGAAGGTTGTCGTCGATCTCGGTTCTCTTCAGCTCGGACTTTGGCTTCGCAGCGAGGAGCGATAGGTCGCGAGAGTTGGCTAGGACCACCGACTCCACCTCGTCACCCCGGGCTCTCATCTCCTGGATCAAAAGCTCGTTGTCACCCTCAACCACCGTCAGGTTGAGGTCGGCAAGGCGCGATAGAACCTTCTCGGATATGGACCCTGAAGATACCACCGTGCTTGCCCCGAGGCGGACCAGGGCATCTTCTGTGGAGTTGGATAGATCGGCTCCGACGAAGAGGATCGGCCAGTTGAGGTAAGAGGCGATGGCGGCACCGGTGAGGCCTGCACTGTAGTTATCGCCCACAAGGACAGCTCCGGGCGACCTCTCCCACTTCGAGGCGATCTCGACTGCCAGCTCGAGGCTGTCGTTGGCGTCGATCTTTGAATCGCACTCCCAGAAGACTTCGCCTATGCCCAGCGTCCTGCCCTCCAGCCGGTCCAGAAGCCATCGGACCGAGGGGGACGGGGGCTCCAGCTCCGACCAGAGGGGGGTGTAGACGACGTCGTACTCGAAGACCATCCCGGAGGCAGCGCCCTCGATCAGCTCTTCAATGTAACCGACCGTCCCATCGACGTTCTGGGTGGATATGGTGTACTCGACGTAATCGTCGCTGAGCCTGACGTAGACGGAAGTATCAGTCATTTCCGCTGCCACCTTCATATCCGCCGGCGCGACGGGGCTCACCGCCATGAAGTCGGCCAGGTCCGATATCTCGGCGTAGTTGTACCCCTCGCTCCGATCGAAGGGGTCACCGATGGCGACGCCGAGCTTCGCGGGGCCCAGCTCAGAGGTCATATTTGCGACCTCCTCGACGACCTCCAGGACCTGCTCCTCCTTCCATCCTTTCCAGAGCTGGCGGTTGTAGCTGCTGGACCCCGCCCTGGACAGGTCGACGCCCGTGTCGTTGTAAAACTCCTCTTTGCAGACGTCGCAGAGGCAGTGGTTCTCGTCCAGGAACCCGAAATTGTACAGGACCACGCCGTCTGCGCCGTAATCCTCGATCACCTCCTCGACCCTGTCGTATAGGAGATCTCTCACATCAGGGTCCACGGGACAGAGCCGGTCGGCGACTACGATCCCCGCGGAGCCGACGGCGATCTGAGCCGAGTCGGGATAAAGGCCTCGAAACTCCTCCGGCACGGGGCCGGATCTGAAGGCGCCTTCCGCCCCCCGGCCAGCAACGAACATCTCAGCCAGAAGGCCGATTGCCGCATCTTTGTCGGCGGCGGCCAGGACGTCTTCATCGGTGATCTCCGTCTCAAAGTCCTCGGGAACCTCCAGGGTGGCGGTGACGTAGGCTATGACCCCCTCTTTCTGGGCAGCTTCGACCAGGCTCTTCGCGAGATCGCCCTCGGCGTCGATAACCAGGGCCGATACGTTGGCGGCGGTCATGGTGTGGAGGGCAGAGATCGGGCCGTAACGTTCGAGGTCGGCCTGATCGATCCAGCCCAGCCTCCCTCCCGCCTCGATCTCTCTTGGCATTATTAGAAGGGGCCTCGTCTCGATGCCGTCCTCTTCCGACCAGATCGCAAGAGGCGTCGCCGCGACCGCAGCTTGCCATTCGTCTGCCCCCACCAGGATTATCTCCTCCAGGGACTCCGACTTAGTCCCCCTCTCCATCTGGGCGTCAGCGGCGATCGCGAAGATCGCAAACAACGTCAAGAGAGTTAAAAAGCGTCTCAATTATGTCGCCTCCTCAATGGACAGGCCTGCATCTTTCAGCACATCTATCACGGCCTCACTGACCCCGGTGCCCCAGATAAGGGCTTTGGAAAGGCCCGCTGTCTTCATCTCTTCCAGCGCGGAAACGCTCGCCTCGGAGAGAGCGGCGCCGCAGATTATAAGGGGCGCGCCCATCTTCTTCGCCACTTCGTATGCTGCAAAGACCTCTGACTCGTCAGTTCCCGTCAGGACCACCTCTCTTTCGCCCTCGGGCCACAAAGTCGAAGCGAAGAGCCAGGAGGTCTCACAGATGCCCTCGCCGCCGATCCTCTCGGTCGGCATGATCTCGGCGAGATGCGTCTCGATTTCGGAGGAAACGACCGATTCGTCCCCCAGGATCACTACCTTGGCCAGGGGCAGCTCCTCCAACCCTTCGACGTCGCCCTCGTCCAGCTCGCCGCCGGACAGGGTGATCACCGGCACTGTATAGTTCTTCCCGCCCTCGGCGTAAGACAACGCCAGGGCTCTATAGAGGAGGTCGTCGCTGGTCACGATGGCGAAGGTATCCGTCTCAATCGCAAAGATCTCTGCCCTCTCCGTGGGCAGGGGAATTCCGTAGGAGTCGTGAAGCAGAAATTC
>JBFESM010000137.1:0-5426 GCA_041548445.1 Methanothrix sp.
AAGAAGAAGGTGAACGACGTCAAGAGGTGGAACGCCTTCGTCGACGAGATGAAGGGCAAAAATTGAGGGCGGAAGCCGCAAGGGGTCGAAGAGCAGACCGAGCTAGAAAAACCGCATCAGCTCCTCGGCGATGATTCTGTAGCCGAGCTCGTTCGGGTGGTCGAGGCCCGGAAGGATCAGGGATTCAAGGGGCACGCCCTCCGCTACTTTTCTCATCCAGGCTCCGCAGACGTCCACAAACCCCACCCCCATCTCCTCGGCGACGTCTTCGAGGGTCTGATAGTAGCTGAGGACGATCCGGTCGAATCGGGGCGTCAGAAGCGGCTCGGAGCTGAGGAGTAGGATCTCGGAGCCGGGTCCTGATCCCTCGATGATCCTCTCTGTGATCTCGATAAGGTTCGACTTGAACTCCTCCAGCCGAAAGCCCATGTACATGTCGTTTATCCCAAAATTCACGGTGACGAGATCCGGCCGATGGGCGATCACCGACCAGTCGAGCCTCGAAAGACCATCGAATGATGTATCTCCGCAGACGCCCTCGTTAGTGAAAGTGATCTCGGCCTTTGGGTACTTTTCTTTGAGCATCCTTATCCAGAAATGATCAAAGCCTTTTCTGACAGCAAAGCCCGCGGTTATGGAATCGCCGAAGGCGACGATTCTGACGATTTCCCCCGCCTCCAGAAGGGAGACGGTCCGCTTTATGAACCTGCTGCCTTTTTCGCCCTCTTCGCTCATTTTGATCCGGAGCCCGAATGATGCGGTGGCGTGAACTTGTATCTGCTGTTTACGTAAGTCGTTTTCTGAAGCTCCTTCACTATATGGTGGGCCTCTACCCTGTACTTTATGATCGTCTTGTGCCCCTCCTTCTCCCTGTGGATGAGGCCCTTATCCTCCAGGGACTTGAGCACCTCCTGGATCTTCTCCTCAGTGAGGCCGTCCTTCTCGGCGTACTTGATCACCTTCGACTCGGTGCTGCTCGAGTAGAGATCCTCGGGGGACCCAAGGCTCCACATATCTATAATCCGTCCGAATACCTTCTTCTCGTCGGCGAGAAGATCCTTATCTGTAAGATCAGCAAAACTCATAGAACTAAACCTCCAACAAAGCGATAGACTCAACGCAGCACAGCCAAACGCCGCACATCAGAGCGCTCAATCCACACCGCTTGATCACCTCGCAAGATCCTCCGGGAGGTCCCCGGTCAGAATCTCTATCTTCTGCTCCGCCCCGTCCAGAAGGGCGTTGCACCTTCGCACCAGAGATACGCCCCTCTCGAAAGCTTTGAGGCTCTCCTCGAGGGTGAGGTCCCCATCCTCCAGCGCCCGGACGATCTTCTCAAGCTCCGCAAGAGATCCCTCCAGGCTCAGATCATCTGACGCCGCATCCTTCATCTCAGTCATCTCCGCCACCTTCGTCACCTCCGATCCGCCTTCTTCTCGATCGCCCTGCACAAAAGCTCCCCGTCAGCGAATATCAGCTCCAAAAGCTCCCCCGCCACCACCTCCGAGACCCGCCTCGCCAGGCCCCGATCGGTGAGGGCGATGCAGTAGCCTCGAGAGAGGGTCGATAGTGGGCTCAGGGAGTCCAGCTTTCCCGCGGCCAGCTCCAGCCTTCCGGAGAGTGCCTCGACTCTTCGATCCTCAGCCGAGATGAGCCGGTCTGTGATCCGATCGACGTTCTGCCTCTCCTCGGAGACGATCCCCCGCATCTTCCTACCGGATAAGGCCCTTCCAAGATCCGCAAACTTCGCCCTTCTGCGGTCCAGGTTCGCCGAAAGAGATCGCGCCATCCTCGCCTCGATCCCCACAAGGCCCTCTCTCAGCCTCTCAACGTCGGGCCTCACCATCTCCGCCGCCGCCGAGGGTGTGGGGGCCCTAGCGTCGGCGACGAAATCGGCTATCGTCACGTCCGTCTCGTGGCCCACGGCCGAGACGACGGGAGAGCGGGACAGATAGATCGCCCTTGCCACGAGTTCAGAGTTGAAGGGCGATAGATCCTCAGCAGAGCCCCCGCCCCTCCCAACGATAATCACGTCGGCAGTGCCCTGAAGAGCGGATATGGCCGAGGCGATGGATTCAGGGGCGGATTCCCCCTGGACCTGGGCGGGGGATATGACGATCCGGGCGGGACAGGACCCAAGGACCCTCAGAACATCCCTCAGGGCAGCTCCATCGGGCGAGGTGACCACGCCAATGCAAGCAGGATAGGCTGGGATGGGCCTCTTCCTCTCAGCATCGAAGAGCCCCTCGGCCGCAAGCCTCTCCTTCAACATCTCCAACTCAAGATGCTTATCTCCCAGGCCAGAATCCCGCCTTACTGCCTTCACCAGGATCTGGACCTGACCCCGGGGCCTGTAGAACTCGACGTCCCCATAAACCAGGACGTTTTGCCCGTTTTCAAGCTCGAAGTCTAGGCCGCCGCTGTGGCCGCGGAAGAGGACGCAGGAGATCTGGGAGTCCCCGTCCTTGAGGGTGAAGTACCGATGTCCCGAACGGTGGTTCACGACGTTCGACAGCTCCCCCCGAGCCCAGAGGTCACAGAGCCGCAGATCAGTGGTCAGCCTCTCCCTTATCCTGGAGTTCAGCTCGCTGACGTTGAATACTCGGTTCAATCATCATAAAAAGAGACTGCACCATATTTAAGGACTGTCTGCACAGGCCGAAAGAAATGTCAGCTCGGTTGAAGATCGAGGGTGAGATGGTGAGGGGCAGGTTTCTATCGAGAACTAGCCGGTTCTCGGTCCTGGCCGAATTGGCGGACGGTCCGGGATATTTCGAGTGCCACCTTCCAAACCCCGGAAGGCTGAAGGAACTCCTCGTCCCCGGTGCAGAGCTTCTCCTCAGGCCCGCCAAGAATCCGGATCGGCGCAAAACCAAGTTCGACGTCTTCGCCGTCAAGGCCGAAGGCGGGACGGTGGTGGTGGACTCGCGAATTCCAAACCAGATCATGCGAGAGGCCCTCAGTTCCGGAGAGGTCCCGGAGTTCTCGGGATACGAACTCGTCAGATCTGAGCCCGCTCGCGGCAAAAGCAGGCTCGACTTCCTCCTTCGGGGCAACAGAATGTGTCTTGTGGAGGTCAAAAGCTGCACCCTCGTGAGGAACGGAGTTGCCCTCTTTCCGGACGCCCCCACCGAAAGGGGGCGCCGCCACCTCCTGGAGCTGGAGAAGGCCCACGAAGAGGGTTATCGGGCCTGCATCCTCTTCGTCATCCAGAGGGGGGACGCGAAGCTGTTCATGCCCAACGACGAGACCGACCCCGACTTCGGGGTCGCCCTCCGAAAAGTCGTGGCCAGGGGCGTGGAGGCGATCGCCCTGGCAACAAAGTATCGAAAGGGGCACGTGGAGCTGATCGGCAGGGTTCCCGTGGACCTTTCCGCCCCCAAATAAAGTTAATTGATTCCATCTCAAGCAAACTTTATATGGCATGATTCCCCACCTGCGAGAAAGAACCTGACGCCCGAATAGGAAGTGATCTTTTGCACATCATGGAAGGTTTTCTGCCCCATCCCTGGTGGGAGGTCTGGTACGCCCTCTCGCTCCCCGTGGTCGTCTACGGGATGTACAAGATGAACCAGCTTGTAAAGGAGAGAAGAGAGACTCTCCCCCTCCTGGCCCTCGCCGGGGCCTTCATCTTCGTCCTATCGTCCCTGAAGCTTCCCTCGGTGACGGGCTCAAGCTCCCATCCCACAGGGACCGGGATGGGCGCCATCCTCTTCGGCCCCGCCATCACGGCGGTTCTGAGCCTGATAGTTCTCGTCTACCAGGCGCTATTCCTCGCCCACGGCGGGATCACAACCCTGGGCGCCAACGTCTTCTCCATGGGGATTGCGGGTCCGGCGGTCGCCTATTTGGTCTACAAAGGGTGCACGAGGTTCAATCTGAACTTTTACGTCTCGATCTTCCTTGCAGCGTCCCTTGCCGACTGGGCCACATACCTGGTCACTTCCCTCCAGCTGGCCCTCGCCTTCCCGTCGGCGACCGGCGGTGTCGTCCAGTCCTTTTACGCCTTCGGGACGGTCTTCGCCGTCACCCAGATACCTCTCGCGATCGTGGAGGGTGTCATCTGCGCCCTGATATTCAAGTACATAATCCAGGTGAAAGGTGAGGTCATGGTGAGGCTGAAGGTGATCGACGAGAAGAGGCTCGGAAAGCTGAGGGAGGTGATCTCGGCATGAAAGGGGAGATTATAGCTGGAACGGTGATCGTGGTCTTTGCCGCCCTCTTCCTATACGTCGCCGCCACAAACACCGGGGCAGAATGGGGCGGGGCCGACGGCGAGGCGGAAGGGGTCATCGAGGATCTGACCGGGGGGACCTACGAGCCTTGGTTTGAGCCCCTCTGGGAGCCGCCAAGCGGCGAGATCGAGAGCCTCCTCTTCAGCCTCCAGGCGGCGATCGGAGCAATCATCATCGGATACTTCTTCGGCTACTACCGGGGAAAACAATCGAAAGGCCAACCTGAGGAATGAGCCTTGCATCACGCCCTCCTGGACGAATACGCCCTAAATAGCCCCCTCAGAAACAAGAACAATAAGCTGAAGCTAGCTCTTGTGGCCGCGGCCCTCCTCGTCGGCGTCTACTCCACGTCGCCCGTGGCACCGATCTTCATCGCCCTAAGCATGAGCCTGGCCACAATCCGCCTCGGAAAGATCCCGGCCAAATTTTACGCAGAGCTGGCCATCGCACCCCTGGGCTTTGCCCTATTCGGGGCCGTGATCATACTCTTCTTCTTCGGGTCCGGCCCCGAGATCTTCTCCCCGGAACTTTTGGGTCACCAGATCGGGGCGAGCGCCGAGGGGGCGAGTCTCGCGGTCCTCGTCGTCTCCAGGACTCTCAGCGGCATGTGCTGCCTCTTCTTTTTGGCTCTGACTACGCCGATGGTGGCGCTCTTCGCAGTCCTGAAAGCATAGAGGATGCCCGACTCCTTCGTCGAGCTATCGATGATGATTTATCGGTACATCTTCGTCTTTCTCGAAGTGGCGATCAGGATGAGGCACGCCCAGGTCATGAGGCTCGGATACGACGGATTTCGATGCTCCATTCAGTCCTTCTCGATGATGGCGGGCACCCTATTTCTGCGAACCATGGAGCAGGGCGAGAAGCTCTACACCGCCATGGATGCGAGATGCTACGACGGAAGGCTCTCCCTATTCGAGGAGAAACGGCCGATAAAGGTCCAGGAGCTCCTGGCCGCCTCCGGTTACGTCACCTTCATAGCGGCTCTGGCCTACATCTCTCGAGGAGCTTCCATATTCTGAGGGGCAAATAATGACCTTGCTGGAGACGAAAAACCTCAATTACATTTATCCCGACGGAACCTGCGCCATCCAAGGGGTCGATCTCAGAATCGAGAGGGGCGAGAGGATAGCCTTCGTCGGACCGAACGGTTCGGGAAAGTCCACCCTATTTCTCCTTTTGAACGGGACG